>NZ_LNII01000018.1:0-61851 GCF_001463365.1 Enterobacter sp. 50793107
TGGCAGGTTACAGGGCAGAAAGGCAGTGTTTACACTGGCACTATCAGGCAAGCAGCATCAGGCACAGACGGGTTCTGTCATACCTGAGTCTGGCAGAAGAAGTCATCCGGCATGAGCCCGGGAAAGTGAGACGCCTGAATATAGTTAACGAGATGAAAAAGCTGGGAAAAGAGTACAGTAATATGGTCATGGTGGCATGACCATATTACTGGGGATCCCTCAGCCCGGTGGGAGAGGGTTAGGATGAGGGCATCAGACCGCACCATTCCCGGCTATTACGCTGCCCGCTCATCCCGGTTCGCCATTACTTTTGGCGTATTCACCTCTATCCAGTCCGCCAGCGCGGCCACTTTCTCGCTCACCTCTACGCCAAGCGGCGTCAGGCTATACTCAACGTGCGGCGGTACAACAGGATACGAAACGCGATCGACAAAACCGTCATGCTCCAGTGCCTGCAGCGACTGGGCCAGCATCTTCTCGCTCACGCCGCCCATTTTACGGCGCAGATCGCTGAAGCGATGCGTTCCCTCACGTAGCGCCACCAAGATCAGAACTCCCCAGCGGCTGGTGACATGTTTGAGCACCTCTCTGGACGGGCACTGCTCCGCGAAGAGATTACCATCGCGCATTTGTTCGCTGAGTGTCGGTATCGTCATTTAATACTTACCTTTTTGTACGTACTTACTAAAAGTTAGTTATGGTGCTAGTGTGCCACAACACCAGACAAACACGAAGGAGATTGATCATGATCGCGATTACCGGCGCTACCGGCCAGCTTGGCCGCCTCGTTATCGAACAGCTGTTAAAAACCGTCCCGGCAAACCAGATTGTCGCCATTGTGCGTAACCCGGCGAAAGCGGAAGCCCTGAGCCAGCAGGGTATTGTGGTTCGTCAGGGCGATTACACCGACCAGGCCGCGTTGACCACGGCGCTGAAGGGAGTGGAGAAACTGCTGCTGATCTCATCCAGCGAAGTGGGTCAGCGCGCCACGCAGCACCAGAACGTCATCAACGCTGCCAAAGCGGCTGGCGTGACATTTATCGCCTACACCAGCCTGCTGCATGCGGATAACTCACCGCTGGGCCTGCACGTTGAGCATGTTGCTACGGAAAAAGCGCTGGCAACATCCGGCATTCCTTATGCCCTGCTGCGCAACGGCTGGTATACCGAAAACTACCTGGCGAGCGCGCCGCCTGCGCTGGAACACGGCGTGTTTATCGGTGCCGCAGGTGAAGGCAAAATCGCCTCAGCCACCCGTGCGGATTACGCGGCGGCGGCGGCAAAAGTGGTTTCGGAAGAGGGCCACGCTGGCAAGGTCTATGAACTGGCAGGCGACAGCGCGTGGACGCTGAGCGAACTGGCGGCTGAACTCAGCAAGCAGAGCGGTAAACCGGTGGTTTATCAAAACATGAGCGAAGCGGATTTCGCCGCTGCGCTGAAGAGTGTCGGCCTGCCTGCCGGGCTGGCGGATATGCTGGCGGACTCTGATGTGGGCGCATCTAAAGGCGGGCTCTTTGACGATAGCCATACGCTGAGCAAACTGATTGGGCGACCAACGACCTCTCTGGCGGAGAGCGTCAAGGCCATCCTGTAATTGTTACGGATTGGTTATTTTTTGTGGCATCCCCTCGGGTCATCTCTGATAATGAAGCGATGACCCACGAGGAGGCTCACCGTGCAAGGCGTACCGGAACAATTTAGCGATGAGAGAGACAGCGCGCGCTTTCGCCATCTGGCGCAGTTGCCGGGTCTGGAACTTTATCACGCGCATATCGCTGACTACGCCTTTGAGCCTCACACGCATGAAGCCTTCGGCATCGGCACCATCGAAACCGGTGCCGAGCGCTTTCGCTATCGCGGTACCCAGCACCTGGCCGCTGAAAAATCCGTTGTCACCATGAACCCGGACGAGATCCACACCGGTGAATCGGCCACCGAGGGCGGCTGGCGCTACCGGATGGTTTACATCGAACCCGCTTTACTGGAAGAGGTGACTGGCCTGCGCCACTGGTGGTTTAGCGACGTTACCCGCCACGACCCTCTGCGTTCGCAGCAAATCGGCCAGCTGATCTACGGCCTGTGGCATACCCAGGACCCGCTTGCGCAAAAAGGACTGCTGCTGGATCTGATTGAGACCTTCCAGCCGTTGGCCCATCACGCTCCAATAATTAAGGAAGGCGCGCACCGGTTCGAACGGGTACGCGAGTATCTGCACGACAACTACATGCACGCCGTGACGCTGGACGAGTTGGCCAACGTGGTTTCTCTCAGCCCTTACCATTTTCAGCGCCAGTTTAAAGCCCATTTCCACGTCACGCCGCACCAGATGCTGATGGCTATTCGTCTGTGGCGCGCCAAAGGCTTCCTTACGCACGGTATGCCCGCCGCCGAAGTGGCCGCCGCGACCGGGCTGACCGACCAGTCGCATTTAACCCGCGCGTTTACCCGCCGCTACGGGATTACGCCCGTCCGCTACCAGAAACAAGTTATCGGGCGCTGATGCGCAATCTCATACAATACGCGCGCAATCCCCCCTTCTACACTGAGTACAAAGTCAATTGATGTGGATGGAATAATGATTAGTGGCGTGTTGTATGCCCTGCTGGCAGGGCTGATGTGGGGGCTGATTTTTGTCGGCCCGCTGATTGTGCCCGAGTATCCGGCGGCCCTGCAGTCAACCGGACGCTATCTGGCGCTGGGGCTGATTGCCCTGCCGCTGGCCTGGCTCGGTCGTACGCGTTTACGCCAGCTCAACCGCCAGGACTGGATGACCGCGCTGGCGCTGACCATGATGGGCAACCTTATCTATTACGTCTGCCTGGCGAGCGCCATTCAGCGTACCGGCGCGCCGGTATCGACCATGATTATCGGCACGCTGCCTGTCGTTATCCCCGTCTTTGCGAACCTGCTGTACAGCCAGCGCGATGGCAAACTGGCATGGTCAAAAATGGTACCCGCGCTGATCTGCACGGGCGTCGGGCTGGTCTGTGTGAATATTGCCGAGCTTCGCCACGGGCTCGCTGATTTCAGCGTCTGGCGTTACGGCTCGGGGATCGGTTTAGCGTTTATTTCGGTCGCCTGCTGGGCCTGGTATGCCCTGCGTAATGCGCGATGGTTGCGGGAGAACCCGGATAAGCATCCGATGATGTGGGCAACGGCACAGGCGCTGGTAACGCTGCCAGTCTCGCTGGTGGGCTATGCCGGGGCGTGCCTCTGGTCTGCGCAGCAACAGCCGGACTTCGCCCTCCCTTTCGGGCCGCGGCCGTGGGTCTTTGTCGGGCTGATGATCGCTATCGCTGTGCTCTGTTCCTGGGTGGGTGCGCTGTGCTGGAATATCGCCAGCCAGAAACTGCCCACGGTGATCTTAGGGCCGCTGATTGTCTTCGAAACGCTGGCCGGGCTGCTGTACACCTTCCTGATGCGCCAGAGCGTACCGCCGCTGTTAACGGCCTGCGGAATAGTGCTGCTGGTGATGGGGGTAGTGATGGCGGTAAGAGCGAAGCCGGAAAAACCGATGGTCGTTCCGGCGTCGGAAATGTGAGGCGTTTGCAGGGCCTGCAAAAACGTAGGCCCGGTCAGGCGTAGCCGCCTCCGGGCAAGCTTTTAAAACGTTTCCCAGTTGGCTTCAGACGCAGAAGCAACGGGCTGCGTTTTTGGCGCATAGGTTTTCGCCGGAGCCGCCTTCACTGCCTGGCTGCGGGCAATTTTAAACACTGCCACCGCGTCGTTCAGGCGTGCCGCCTGGTCTTCCAGCGCGGCCGCTGCGGCCGCAGACTCTTCCACCAGCGAGGCGTTCTGTTGGGTAACACGATCCATCTCTGCCACCGCCTGGCCCACCTGGTCGATACCGCGGCTCTGTTCATCAGACGCAGAGGCAATTTCACCCATAATGTCGGTGACGCGAGTCACGGCGTTAACAATCTCCGCCATGGTGGCCCCGGCTTCGTTCACCAGCTGCGAGCCTGCGTTAACCCGCTCACCAGAGTCATCAATCAGCGCTTTGATCTCTTTCGCCGCCTGGGCGCTGCGCTGAGCGAGCGTACGCACTTCTCCGGCTACCACCGCAAAGCCACGCCCCTGCTCACCTGCGCGCGCCGCTTCAACTGCCGCGTTAAGAGCCAGGATGTTCGTCTGGAAGGCAATGCCGTCAATGACATTGGTAATTTGCGCAATTTTGCTGGAACTGGTGGCGATTTCGTCCATGGTGCGCACCACGCCTTCTACAACGTTACCGCCCTTCTTCGCCGTTGAAGAGGCATCAAGCGCCAGACGGGAAGCCTGACGGGCATTGTCGGCGTTTTGTTTCACCGTTGCCGTCAGCTGCTCCATACTGGCAGCCGTCTCTTCCAGCGAGGCAGCCTGCTGCTCGGTACGGGAAGAGAGATCGTTACTGCCCGCAGAGATTTCCCCCGCACCGGTGTAAATGGTATCCGCACCTTCACGAACCACGCCCACGGTGTTTGCCAGCGCGGTTTGCATCTCCTGGACGTTTTGCGCCAGCACGGCCATCTCGTTTTTACCCTCTGCATGGATCGGCTGGGTTAAATCACCGGCGGCAATGGCGCGGATATGACTTATCACATCCTGCAGCGGCAACAGCAGCACGCGGCGCATGGCAATCCAGCTGGAGATAATCACGATAATTACCAGCAGCATAACCGCAGAGAGGATCCACAGGATACGCTTGTAATCACTTTCGTTATCTTTGATACCTTTATCCGTAAGCACGGCCTGGGCTTCACGCCATTCCCGGTAAACGTTTTGCATCGCGGTCTGTTTCTGCTCTGCATTCTGCTTGAACATCTCTTCCAGATTGCCCTGAGAGAGCAAAACGTTCATTTGGGTCAGCGTCGCGGAGTAATTGCGGTACTGCTCTTCCAGGCGATTTGCCAGATTGGGATCCAGCCCTGGGGTATTCGGCAAAGCATAGTATTTGTCGTAATGAGACTGGGCATTGGCCAGCAGGTTTTTCGCCGTGTTTACCAGCTCATTGAGCTGTCCGCCGTTAATCTGCGATGCCATACTGCTTTGCAGACGCAGCATGCCGCGGTTCAGGGTGACGCGCGCCTGGTTCAGGCTGATCCATGCATCGGTAAACTCCGCCACGTTCTTGCTGGATAGCTGCGACACGGTGAAATTGTCTTTATCGTTATTCAGCGCGTTGATAAAGATACCGGCGGAAACGAGTTGCATGATGCCGAGCACAAGCAGCACCGAAATCAAAAGGGTAATGACTTTTATACGTTTAAACATGCGTTGCCTTTGTAATATGCAGGTTTGTCTGACGTGGGTATATCGGCAGGCGCGGCGGGTTGTTTACTGTTTCTCCACGTTAAAAAAGTTTCTAAAGTTATTTTCTGCATTCATTCAGTGAGTTAAACACGCTAATTTTTTGTGACTTACATCTCATTTTCACCCTTGCCTCTAAAGGGTTATAGCGCCGCCTTAAAGATGTATTTAATATACATCTTATATTCTTGATGATGAGGTAACTGCTATGGCCTTCCGCGACCAACCACTCGGCGAGCTGGCGCTCTCCATCCCTCGCGCTTCTGCGCTGTTTCGTAAATACGACATGGATTACTGTTGCGGCGGTAAGCAAACTCTGGCACGTGCGGCCTCGCGCAAAGAGCTGGATGTAGAGGTTATTGAAGCGGAGCTGGCTCTGCTGGCAGAGCAACCCATCGACAAAGAGTGGCGCACGGCCCCGCTTGCCAAAATCATCGACCACATTATCGTGCGTTACCACGATCGCCACCGCGAACAACTGCCGGAGCTGATCCTGCAGGCCACCAAAGTTGAACGTGTGCACGCCGACAAGCCTTCCGTGCCGCGCGGCCTGGCGAAATACCTGACCATGCTGCATGAAGAACTCACCAGCCACATGATGAAAGAAGAGCAGATCCTCTTCCCGATGATTAAACAGGGAATGGGCAGCCAGGCGATGGGGCCAATTAGCGTGATGGAAAGCGAACATGACGACGCGGGTGAACTGCTGGAAGTCATCAAACACACGACCAATAACGTCACGCCGCCGCCAGAAGCCTGCACCACATGGAAAGCGATGTACAACGGCATTAACGAGATGATCGATGACCTGATGGAACACATCAGTCTTGAGAATAACGTTCTGTTCCCGCGTGCATTAGCGGGTGAATAAAAAAGGCCACTGAAGCCTGATGCCCTCACCCGGCCCTCTCCCACGGGGAGAGGGTGCAAAAACTAAAAACGGCAACCGAAGTTGCCGTTTTGCTTTTACCTTACGCCTGCCATTCGTTTCTTACCAATGAACAGCCAGCCCAATCCCAGGGCAATGAACCACAGCGGCGTGACGATCAGCGCCTGACGGGTGTCATCTTCCAGCGTCAGCAGAACCAGAACGAACGCGAAGAACGCCATGCACACCCAGCACATCAGCTTGCCCAGCGGCATCTTATAGATCGATTTCTCATGCAGATGCGGACGCTGTTTACGATACACCAGGTACGAACAAAGGATGATCGTCCAGACGAACATAAACAGGATCGCCGAAACGGTGGTGATCATGGTGAACGCACCGATAACGCTCGGGTTCACGTAGAGCATTACCACCCCACCCAACAGGCACATGCAGGAGAACGTCAGCCCTTTCGCCGGAACAGCACGCTTAGAGAGCTTCGCGAACGCGCTCGGCGCAACGCCTTCCTGCGCCAGGCCAAACAGCATGCGGCTGGTTGAGAACACACCGCTGTTCGCCGATGACGCTGCAGATGTCAGCACCACGAAGTTAATCAGGCTCGCTGCTGCAGGCAGTCCCACCAGCACGAACAGTTCAACAAATGGGCTCTTGCTTGGCACAACCGAGCTCCACGGCGTTACGGACATAATAATGATCAACGCGAAGACGTAGAACATGATGATACGAACCGGAATGGAGTTGATTGCACGCGGCAGGGATTTTTCCGGGTCTTTGGTTTCCGCAGCGGTGGTTCCCACAAGCTCAATCCCCACAAAGGCAAATACCGCAATCTGGAAGCCGGCAAAGAAGCCGCTGATGCCTTTCGGGAACCAGCCGCCGTCATTCCACAGATGGGTAAACGAAGCCTGTACGCCAGTTGGCGACTGGAAGTGCGTCAGCACCATTACCAGGCCCACCACAATCAGCGCCACAATAGCGACAATCTTGATCATCGCGAACCAGAACTCCATCTCACCGAACATCTTAACGGTGGCGAGGTTGAGGCTCAGCAGCAGAATAATCACCGCCAGCGAGGCGACCCAGTCCGACAGCCCCGGGAACCAGAACTGCGCATAGGCAGTAATGGCGACGACATCCGCCATGCCGGTTACGACCCAGCAGAACCAGTAGGTCCAGCCGGTGAAATAACCCGCCCAGGGACCGAGCAGGTCGGAAGCAAAATCGCTGAAAGATTTGTATTCGAGGTTGGAGAGCAGCAATTCACCCATTGCACGCATCACAAAAAAGAGCATAAAACCGATGATCATATAAACAAAAATGATCGACGGCCCGGCAAGACTGATGGTTTTGCCTGAGCCCATAAACAGCCCGGTACCGATGGCACCCCCGATGGCGATAAGCTGAATATGACGGTTTGTGAGATTGCGCCGTAGCGACTGTTCAGACGTCGCCTCTTCTGTCGCGGCGACTTTGACCTGATCTACCATGTAATTTTCCTGTTTATGCCTGTCTGTGTTGTTAAGGCTCTTCTGGCCTTTAAAAACGTCAAATAAATGACGGTCCCTTTGTAAGGGTTTATCGATATTAGGTAAGAATCGGCGGGATGAATACTATGATTTAGATATTATGTTAATAATATGTTGGAAGTGAGTGTCATATCACTCATACAGCGCGAAACAGCTCACAAAAATACACGCAACAGTTTCGTTTGCAAGATAAAATATTGATTCCGTCGTAACTATAGGTTTTAACACTATTTTCCTCTCCCCGGACGGAGAGAGGAAATAAGAAAAGCCGATTACAGGATTTCCAGCAGCTCGACTTCAAACACCAGGGTGCTGAATGGTGGGATGGACGCACCAGCGCCACGCTCACCGTACGCCAGGTTGTGTGGGATAGTCAGTTCCCATTTGGAGCCGACTGGCATCAGGGTCAGAGCCTCAATCCAGCCTGCGATAACGCCGTTAACCGGGAATTCAGCCGGTTCGCCGCGTGCAACAGAGCTGTCGAACACGGTACCGTCGATCAGCTTACCGGTGTAGTGTACGCGAACGTGGTCAGTGCGTGCCGGGATAGCGCCGTCGCCCTGGTTGATCACGCGGAACTGCAGGCCAGACTCGGTGCTGTTCACGCCTTCACGCTCACGGTTCTCTTCCAGATATTTCACACCTTCTGCCGCCATCTCTTCGAAGCGCGCGCGACGCACAGCGTCCGCACGTTCGTGGATTTCACGCAGCGCACGGTGCACAACATCAACCGGAACGGCTGGCTGTTTGCCTTCCAGCGCGTCAGCGATACCCGCCACCAGCGCTTCTGGTAACAGACCTTCCAGGCCGGATTCGCTCAGTTGCTGTCCTACCTGCAAGCCGATACCGTAACTTGCCTGCGCTTCGATAGTGTCAAAAGTCGGGGTGGTCATGGGTTTTCCTTCCATCACATTTAAAGTAGCGGGCAGCATAGCAGCCATGCCCTTATGGGTAAAACTTTGTCTGAAGTTAAGGTGACAAACTGCGACGAAACAGAAACAATAGAGGTAACCAGGATTAATCCCGAATGGATGTCACGGATGTCGGGTTTGCTACGCCGTTCAGGCAGTTAGCGAACTATACTTCGGAGCACAGGATAAAAAAGACGCGGAGCAGGAGGAGAGCCATGCCCGGGCGATTTGAACTGAAACCTACCCTGGCGAAAATCTGGCATGCGCCGGACAATTTTCGCATTATGGACCCGCTACCTCCTCTGCATCGCAGAGGGATTATCATAGGCGCGCTGCTGATGATCGTCGGTTTCCTGCTCCCTTCTGGCGGCGATAATGTCGACACCGCACCGGTCACCCGCAATGCGCAACTGGATCTTCAGTCGCAAACGCGCCCGCAGCCTGACACGCAACCCATGCAGACACAGCTTGTGACGCCGTCTAACGATCCGGGACAGGTTGCACCGGTTGAGCCAGAGCCTATTCAGGAAGAACAGCCGCAGGAGCAGGCCGCAGCCCCGTCTGAACCCCAGACGCAGCAGCCAACCGGCATTGAGCAGCAATGGCGTTCCTACCGCGTGGAGGCGGGCAAAACGCTTGCCCAGCTGTTCCGCGACCATAACCTGCCGCCAACCGATGTCTATGCGATGGCTCAGGTAGAAGGTGCGGGCAAGCCGCTCAGTAACCTGCAGAACGGCCAGATGGTGCAGATCCGCCAGAATGCCAGCGGCGTGGTCACCGGGCTAACGATTGATACGGGAAATGGCCAACAGGTGCTGTTTACCCGCCAGCCAGACGGCAGTTTTATCAGAGCACGGTAATGGCGTAGGCCGGGTAAGGCGAAGCCGCCACCCGGCACTTTTGTTCTCAGGCACTCCGTTTATTCACCCACCAGATCCCCGAGCAGACCAGCACCAGCGCAATCGCGTATTTAATCTCAAGGATGTTTTCGCCGAGGAAAATAGCGGACAGTACCGTCCCGGTGACGGGAATCACAAAGTTGAACGGGGCAATCATACTGACGCGGTTCACTTTCAGTAGCGCGCTCCACAGGGCGAAGGCGACGGATGAGAGCAACGTCAGATACCCTAATACCGCCACCGCGGTAAGGCTATGCACCTCCAGCGTCCCGCCCGTTGCATATCCCCCTGCCACCAGCGCAAGACCACCAATGCCCAGCTGCCAGCCGGTCATCACCGTGGGATCAACCGTCTGAGAAATCCGTTTGCCGTAAAGCGTGGCGGCGGAGAGGATGAACGCCGCCAGCACCACAAACCCGTCACCATTCCAGACAAAGCGGAAATCACGAATACCACTGTGGAAATTCACCAGCATCACCCCGGCAAACCCCAGAATACAGCCCAGCGTTTTGTTATAGCTGAGCTTGTCGTTGTGGTAGATAAAATGCGCCAGCAGTACGCTGAAGAAGGTGCCGGTGGCGTTCATGATCGAGCCATTAACGCCCGTGGTGTATGCCAGCCCGATATAAAAGAAGGTGTACTGAATGGTGGTCTGCGTCAGTCCCAGGATCGTAAGCTGGCCAAACTGCGTGGGCGTGAGCCTGGCGATGGGTTTACGCTGTGCCAGCGCAAAAAGCAGCAGCAGTGCTCCGGCAAACAGAAAACGGTATCCGGCAAAGACGACTTTTGACGGGATATCATCGGTTGCGATCTGAAAGAGTTCATAGCCACTTTTAATGGCCGGGTAAGAGCTACCCCAGAGCAGACAGCAGAGTGTGGCGCAGGCGTAGGCCACATTGCGACGGGCAAAGACAGGCGTAGACAGAGCGGTTTCCATGGCAAATCTCAAAGATAAAATTGCGTTTCATTTTATTATCAGAGAATGCGTCAGGAATCGCGACCATACAAGCTAAAAGAGAGGTTCGTCAGGTTTTAAAAAGCAAAACGCCGGCACAAGGCCGGCGCTTCGACGCGAGCAGAGTAAAAAATTACTCAGCTACAACGTTAACAACCAGTTTAGCGAACACTTCGCTGTGAACCTGGAAGTCAACTTCGTGCTCACCAGTGGTACGCAGAACGCCGTTCGGCAGACGAACTTCGCTCTTAGCCACTTTAACGCCTGCTGCAGAAACTGCATCAGCGATATCGCGGGTACCGATGGAACCGAACAGTTTACCTTCGTCGCCAGCTTTGGAAGCGATGGTAACAGTGCCCAGTGCGTTGATTGCTTCAGCGCGAGCGTTAGCAGCCGCCAGAACGTCAGCCAGTTTGGCTTCCAGTTCAGCACGACGTGCTTCGAAAAACTCTACGTTTTTCTTGGTAGCAGGAACAGCTTTACCCTGTGGAACCAGGAAGTTACGAGCGTAGCCCGCTTTAACGTTTACCTGATCACCCAGGCTGCCCAGGTTTGCTACTTTATCAAGCAGAATAACTTGCATTACCTTATCCTCTTAAAGTCGTATTAATGGACCGTGCCCGATTACTGATGACGATCAGTGTACGGCAGCAGAGACAGGTAGCGAGCGCGTTTGATAGCGCGAGCCAGCTGACGCTGGTATTTTGCACGAGTACCGGTGATACGGCTTGGGACAATCTTACCGCTTTCGGTGATGTAGTTTTTCAGCGTTGCGATATCTTTATAGTCGATCTCTTGAACGCCTTCCGCGGTGAAACGGCAGAACTTGCGACGACGGAAATAACGTGCCATATGGCTAGTCTCCAGAATCTATCAAATCAATCTGCTCGGCATGCAGAACCATTTTGCTCAGACCGTTCTTTGCCTTGTGGCAAGAGATGAACCCCTGAACGATTACTGCACTACCGACCGTTAAACTGTGAGTAATGGCCTGGTTTTCGTGTCCGCTAATGATAACGGGCATTTGGCACCACGCCTGCCGGTGAAACCCGGCTTCCTCTTGCACAGAACGATGCTCAAGCACGAACTGGCAATGCGGAATTCCTGATGGACTGACCTTTCGAAGGGGAGCCCTGCATACGATGCCGGACAACGCCAGACGGTTGGTCATCAGAAATTACTCTTCAGAATCCCCAGCATCAGAATCATCTGCGGTTTCGTTTGCGAAATCATCGCGACGCTCACGGCGCTCGTCTTTCGCTTTAACCATCGGAGATGCTTCGGTAACTGCGTGTTTGGTACGCATAACCATGCTGCGGATAACGGCATCGTTGAAGCGGAAGGTAGTTTCCAGCTCATCGATCACTTCCTGCGGAGCTTCAACGTTCATCAGAACGTAGTGTGCTTTGTGCAGTTTGTTGATCGGGTAAGCCAGCTGACGGCGGCCCCAGTCTTCCAGACGGTGGATCGTACCTTCTGCACCAGTGATGGCAGCAGAGTAACGCTCGATCATACCCGGAACCTGTTCGCTCTGGTCAGGATGGACCATAAAAACGATTTCGTAATGACGCATCGAATTGCTCCTTACGGATTATTCAGCCTCCTGTCTGGGTCAGCCGAGGCCCGGGGAGGCAAGGAACGTGTTAAAGGTCGGCTGAAAAATTGACGCGTCATAATACTTGCGCCCCCCAGGAAACTCAAGCTGATTGCACAAATAATTCGCACAAACCGCAAAGCTGGTCTAAGTGGGTGATTTAAAATTAACCACATCAGGAAGCGTTGTTTTTTTGAACAACTGCATCAGAAATGGTCACGCATCCTCGCTGGATAAGTGATTACACTTTAATCAGAGACCATATAAATACCGGAGGGGAGCAAACAACCGTCTCACAGCACGCAGTCGTGGAGCGCATATCATGAAAAAAATCGCAATTGCCGTAATGGCTGCGCTTTTGCTCAGTGCAAACGCGATGGCAGCCATCAAGATAGACAGCCGACAGGCCAGAAACATGGATGATGTGCAGAGCTTAGGCGTTATTTACATCAATCACCATTTCGCCACAGAGAGCGAAGCAGATCAGGCGCTTAATAAAGAAACCGATGCTCAGGGGGCAAATTACTACCACGTTATTCTGATGCGTGAGCCCGGCAGCAACGGCAACATGCACGCCAGTGCAGATATTTACCGATAACGCTTTGACGCTAGCACCAGGAAAGCTAACAAAAAGAATATAGCCATCGTTTTACTTGCCCCCTGCCCGGGGGCTTTTTTTTATGAATGGCTCTGAAATACCACCGGTTACAACTGTTTTCGGTATTCCAGAGCACTTATTCACTTCTGCCCGTAATAGGCGTTTGGACCGTGCTTGCGCATGAAATGCTTGTTCATCAGGTAATCATCAATGCCCTGAAGCTGTGGGTTGATGCCGCGAGCAATCCACGCCATGCGTGCCACCTCCTCCATGACTACCGCGTTATGGACAGCGTCATGCGCATCTTTTCCCCAGGCGAACGGACCGTGCTGATAGACCACAATGCCCGGCGTATGCAGCGGTTCGCTCTCACCCAGCGTTTCGATAATGACGTTGCCGGTGTTGAGCTCGTACTCGCCTTCCACTTCGGTCTGCGTGAGTGCCCGCGTGCACGGAATGTCACCAAAGAAGTAGTCCGCATGCGTGGTTCCCAGAGCCGGAATGGCCCGCCCCGCCTGTGCCCAGGCTGTGGCATGCGTAGAGTGCGTATGCACTACGCCGCCCAGAGAAGGGTAACGCCGGTAGAGCGCCAGATGGGTGGCTGTATCTGAAGAAGGGCGCCATTTGCCGTCGACAACGTTACCCTCAAGATCAACCACCACCATATCGTCAGGGCTCATAGCGTCATATGCCACGCCGCTGGGCTTAATCACCACGAGTCCCTGCTCTCGGTCGATAGCACTGACGTTTCCCCAGGTGAAGGTCACCAGCCCATAGCGCGGGAGATCCATATTAGCGTCAAAGACCTGCTGCTTAAGCTTAAGCATATTCAGCCTCCAGTAAGCCGGCCCGTGCCATACGTTCCCGTACCCAGTCGCGAGCGTTAGCCACTTCACCTGCCGGGTCATCTGACGTTTCGCTCCACATCTCAATCAGGTAAGGTCCGCAATACCCCGCCTGTTTGAGCGTCTGGAAGCACCGTTCGAAGTCCACCACCCCGGTGCCGAACGGAACGTTTTTGAATACCCCAGGACGTGTATCTTTGACATGAACCGCGACGATATGGCCCATCCCCGCCAGCAGTTCCATTTGTACGTCGTTATCCCACGCCGACAGGTTGCCGATATCAGGATAGAGCTGGAACCACGGATTGTTCAGGTAATGCGCGTAGCCCAGCGCCTTGCTGATCGAGTTCATTAACGGATAGTCCATGATCTCCATCGCCAGCGTCACCTGCGCGCGGCTAGCCATTTCAACGCTCTCTTTCAGGCCATCACGAAAACGACGACGCGTTTCGTCATTGGCTTCCTGATAGTAAACGTCATACCCGGCAAGCTGTATCACGCGAATACCGACATCCTGCGCAAAACGAATGGCTTTACGCATGATCTCCAGCCCCTGCGCGCGCACCGTATCATCTTCACTGCCAAGCGGAAAACGGCGGTGGGCACTGAGGCACATAGACGGCACGCGTACGCCCGTTTCGGCGACCGCACTCACCAGCGCCAGACGCTGCTCCTGGCTCCAGTCGAGGCGAGAAAGACGTTCATCGGTCTCATCCACGGACATTTCGACAAAATCGAAGCCCAACTGTTTCGCCAGTTTCAGCCGCTCCAGCCAGCACTCCCCCGCGGGGAGTGCCTTTTCATAGATGCCAAGCGGGACCTGTTTAGACAACATACCCGCTCCTTAGCCCCAAAGCTGAGCGATTGAACGTTTGAACTGACGTGCCGCTTCCACCGGAGACGCGGCATCACGAATGCTGCGACCCGCGATAAAGACGTGAATAGGGATACCTTTAAACAGCGGCAGATCTTCCAGTGCCAGGCCACCGGTAACGGTCACTTTAAAGCCCATGTCAGCAAGACGTTTAATGGCGCTGATATCCGCGTCTCCCCACGCCACGCCGGCGGCCTGCGCATCACGGCTGCGGTGATAAACGACCTGCTGAATGCCAGCATCGCGCCACGCCTGGGCCTGTTCCCAGGTCCAGAAACCGGTCAGTTCAATCTGCACATCGCCGTTGAACTCTTTCGCCACATCCAGCGCGCCTTTCGCGGTGTTGATATCTGCACAGCAGATCACAGTGACCCAGTCGGCATTGGCTTCAAAACACATGCGGGAGAGAATTTTGCCTGCATCGGCAATCTTGGCATCGGCCAGCACGATTTTATGCGGGTAGAGCGCTTTCAGATCGCGAACGGCGCGCACGCCTTCGCCTACGCACAGAATGGTGCCAACTTCGATAATATCCACCTCTTCCGCAATCAAGCGGGTGGTTTCATACGCATCGGACAGAGTCTGGTTATCCAGCGCAACCTGCAACATTGGTAATGACATTTTCAATTCCTTCTTAAACTGCCGCCGCTGTGGCGTTATCAATTAAATCCAGCACTTCCTGCTCGGTGCGGCAGGCGCGTAAACGATCAAAATTCGCTTCGTCATCAAACAGGTTAACGATCTGCATGATGCCAACCTCCTGATGGGTATTGGCATCGACGGCCGCCATGGTGATCAGGATGTCGACCGGGTCGTTATCTTCATGGTTAAACACCAAAGGCGTTTTCAGCGTTACCAGCGCGAAGCCGGTTTTCTTCACGCCCTCTTCCGGGCGACCGTGCGGCATTGCAAGGCCTGGCGCGATGACAAAATAAGGACCATGCTGCGCCACACCATCAAGAATGGCCTGGTAATACCGCGGCTCGACAACGTCAGCCTTAACCAGCAGATCCACACTCAGCTTGACCGCCTCCTGCCAGGTGCTGGCCTCAGCCTGTAAAAGGATGGAGTTATTCTCTGCCAGCGAATCACGTAGTTTCATGTGGCGTCCTTACTTCACGTCTTGTGGGAAATGCGCTTTGATCACTTCCAGCAGTTTTGGGCCGAAATCCGCAGGGGAGAGCATATTGCGTACCCCCACGACATACTTGTTGCCAGAAACGCTAATTTCACCGGCGATATGGGTAGACGCGATGATGATATCGGCGCCGTTCAGTTCACTTTTGTATTCACCCACCGCGCAGCTGTTCACCGTGTGGTCAATGTTTGACTGGGTTAAAAACTGGTCCACTTTCATCTTCATGATCATGGAGCTACCTTGCCCATTGCCACACACAGCCAGGATACGTACGGTCATAATCGAAACTCCTTAGTGAGCAGAAACTTCTGCTGTTTGTTTTTCCGCATCTTCTTCAGCTCGCAGAGAACGGCCAGCGAAGAACATATAAGCCAGAGCAATCAGGATGATGACGGCCATAAAGACCAGCCCGACGGACGCAAAGCCCTGCATCATTGGCGGTGCCAGGATTGACCAGTCCGCCATGCCCATCCAGGCGCTCATACCGGTGAGCTTGACCGCCCACACGCAACCGAAGATCTCCACCATGCCCATCACCAGACAGATCTTGAGCGCCGCGCGCCAGCCGCCAAAGTGGTTAGCAAAGACGCCAATGGTGGCGTTGGAGAAGAACATTGGGATAAAGCCAGGAATAATCAGAATGGATGAGCCGCAGCCGACCAGAATGCCTACCGCAATCAACTGGCCGATGGTGCCCCACATGAAGCCCCAGACCACCGCGTTTGGCGCAAAGCTGTAGATAGCCGCACAGTCAATGGCCAGCACCGCACCAGGAATCAGGCGTTGGGAGATCCCATTAAAGGCTTCAGACAGTTCGGCAACAAACATACGGACGCCCTGGGTAATGATGAAAATGGCTACCGCGAAGGAGAAACCGGTCTGCAGGATATAAACCGTCCAGTGCGTTTTCCCCGCCATCGCCTGCACCACATCAATCCCGAAGGAGAGCAGAATGGCGCCGAAGAAGATGGTCATCACAATGGCGGTTGAGACGATGTTGTCGTGGAAGATATTCAGCCAGCCCGGCAGCTTGAGATCTTCTACGCTGTCCTCTTTTTTACCCAGGTACGGTGCGACCTTGTAAGCGAGCCAGGCGGCGAATTGCTGCTGATGGCCGATGGAGAAACCGCAGCCGTCGGTGACCTCCTGCGTCGGCTTGTACATCATGTTGGAGGTGATACCCCAGTAGAGCGATACCAGCACGGCGGTGCAGATAACCGTGGTCCACATGGGGTAGCCGAAGATATAGAGAGACACCGCAATCAGCCCGGCCTGCTGGAACATAATGTGGCCAGTCAGCATGATGGTGCGGATGCCGGTAATGCGGCGCAGCAGAACGTAAATGATGTTCAACGCCAGCGCGAGCAGTACCGCGTACCCCACCCAACTGTAGGCATCTCCCATGCGGTCAATGGTGGCCATCATCGACGCGTAGGTGTCAGAGATGGCGCCGTTGATGCCATACACCTCCGACATCTTCGCAACCACAGGCTTAAAGGTGCTGGTCAGAATACCTGAACCCGCCTGCAACAGCATGAAACCGATGATGGTTTTGATTGTGCCTTTGATGATGACGCTGACGCTTTTGCGCAGAAGGATGTAGCCCAGGCACGTCACGATACCCAGCAAAAGCGGGGCGTTAGTCATTACCTGATTAAAGAACACGGTAAAGACGTTGTAGAGGATCTCCATAACTCTCTCCAGAAATGAGAACACGAGGGGGTAATCCCTGTTCGGTTGGTGCCATCACTCTATTAATCACAAATAATCACCACAAGATTGCATTTGATTATTTGTGACGTATCACGCAAATTATTTCCATGGTGTTAGTAATGATTTTCACTACCGATTCTCACGTATAAATTATTCCTTATAATTCATACAATTAATCATTGATAGCGGATATTCTAACAACGTAGAAATGGATTATCTGTGACATGGCGAAGATAAATTTCCTCAATTTACTCGTTGCAAACCGATTCAAAGAGTGCCAGCATTAATCACAACAAATCACCAAATGATTACTTTTGATTAAACCAGGAGTCAAAACGATGAGTAAAGTGAACACCATCACCCGTGAATCATGGATTCTGAGCACCTTCCCGGAATGGGGCAGCTGGCTGAATGAAGAGATTGAGCAGGAACAGGTTGCTCCTGGTACGTTTGCAATGTGGTGGCTGGGTTGCACCGGCATCTGGCTGAAATCCGAGGGTGGCGCCAATATTTGCGTTGATTTCTGGTGCGGTACCGGCAAACAGAGCCACGGCAATCCACTGATGAAAAAAGGTCATCAGATGCAGCGCATGGCAGGTGTAGAAAAATTGCAGCCGAACCTGCGTACCACGCCGTTTGTTCTTGATCCTTTTGCCATTCGCCAGATCGACGCCGTCCTTTCCACCCACGATCATAACGATCACATCGATGTAAACGTGGCGGCAGCGGTGATGCAAAACTGCGCGGACGACGTGCCGTTTATCGGGCCGCAGACCTGCGTGGATCTCTGGATTGGCTGGGGCGTGCCGAAAGAGCGCTGCATCGTCATGAAGCCAGGCGACGTGGTGAAAATTAAAGACATTGAAATCCACGCGCTGGACGCCTTTGACCGCACCGCGCTGATCACCCTGCCTGCTGACCAGAAAGCCGCAGGCGTCCTGCCAGACGGCATGGATGAGCGAGCAGTGAACTATCTGTTTAAAACCCCTGGCGGTTCCCTCTACCACAGCGGTGATTCTCACTACTCCAACTACTATGCGAAGCATGGTAACGAGCATCAGATTGACGTGGCGCTGGGCTCCTACGGCGAGAACCCACGCGGCATCACCGACAAAATGACCAGCGCCGATATGCTGCGCATGGCGGAAGCACTGAACACCAAAGTGGTGATTCCTTTCCACCACGATATCTGGTCAAACTTCCAGGCCGATCCGCAGGAAATCCGCGTATTGTGGGAGATGAAAAAAGACCGTCTGAAGTATGGCTTCAAGCCATTTATCTGGCAGGTAGGCGGCAAGTTCACCTGGCCGCTGGACAAAGACAATCTCGAGTATCACTACCCACGCGGTTTCGATGATTGCTTCACCATAGAGCCAGACCTGCCGTTCAAGTCATTCCTCTGATTGTGAACCCCCATCGCCAGACCTTACGTCTGGCGATTTCATATTTATTTTAGTAATTTCACGCTATTTCAAATATCATCTTTTCAAATCAATTCTTATCGGAATAGCTCATGACGGAAGCGCAACGGCATCAAATATTACTGGAACTCCTGGCGCAAACAGGGTTTATCACCGTCGAGAAAGTGATCGAACGTTTAGGGATTTCACCCGCGACGGCACGACGAGATATCAACAAGCTGGATGAGAGCGGTAAGCTGAAAAAAGTCCGTAACGGCGCGGAAGCCATCAGCCAGCAGCGCCCCCGCTGGACGCCGATGAACATCCATCAGGCGCAAAACCACGATGAAAAAGTGCGCATTGCCAGAGCCGCATCACAGCTGGTCAACCCGGGTGAGAGCGTGGTGATCAACTGCGGCTCCACGGCATTTCTGCTGGGCCGCGAGATGTGCGGTAAACCGGTGCAAATCATCACCAACTATCTGCCGCTGGCTAACTATCTTATCGATCAGGAACATGAAAGCGTGGTGATCATGGGCGGCCAGTATAATAAGAGCCAATCCATTACCCTCAGTCCCCAGGATAGCGAAAACAGCCTCTATGCCGGGCACTGGATGTTTACCAGCGGCAAAGGCCTGACCGCGGACGGGCTCTACAAAACCGACATGTTAACCGCGATGGCAGAGCAAAATATGCTTAACGTCGTGGGCAAGCTCGTCGTACTGGTCGACAGCAGCAAAGTCGGCGAGCGAGCTGGCATGTTGTTCAGCCGCGCCGAACAGATTGACATGGTGATCACCGGCAAACATGCCAATCCAGAGATCCTCCAGAAGCTGGAAGATCAGGGCGTCAAAATTCTGCGCGTTTAAAGATGCTGGCGGAAAAAGTCCACCGTCGCGTCCAGCGCCGCTGGCGTGATACGGTGGCGAACCCCCGCTTCCCACAGGCAGGTCAGGTTGCCGTCCAGCCCTTCGCGCTGTAGTGCCTGCTGGAGACGGAAGGTTTCGCCAGGGGGCACCACATCATCCGCGTCACCATGCCACAACAGCAACGGGCGATCGGCCAGACGCGATAACGCCCGGGTCACTTCCCATTCGGCCAGCAACGCATCAATCTCCGTCGCGTCTTGCGGTGGAAACAGCGTTTTTGACAATGACGTAAAATAGCCCGAGCCCATCAGGCACGCCACGGAGCTCACCTCAGGGTGGCGGGCCATGATCCCGAGCGCCGTCATTCCCCCCATCGATGCGCCGGCCACCGACAGCCGTTGATCCGCCACCAGCCCCGCCTGGTAAAGCGCATCGCGCAGCCCGGCAAATTCGGTAAGGCTACCGTGCAAAATCTGCCAGAACTGCCCAAGTCGCACCTGTTCATCACCGGTAAAACGTGCACCGTGATCGGGCGCATCCGGCATCACTACCCGAAAACCGGCCTGCGCCAGCGCCACCGCAAAGTAGCTGTAAACCAGCTTCGATGAAGTAAAGCCATGATAAAAAACCACAACAGGCAGCGGGTGTGCACTTTTTCCCGCAGGGATAGCGTGTAATATTTCATGATTGCCGAGGCGGCGAGTTTCAATTTCAATCATTGTCGACCCTGTGCTGATGAATGATTCATAATGTTGAGAACTGGATTACGCTTTCACGATATTTTCATTCGAAATATACGTACCAGATAACACTTCGGGAACATTCCCCCAAAACTAAATTCGCAGACAACTACACTATGGCTATCAGGAAACGAGATATGGTTATGCGCAGGTTTGCTACTTTATTGTTGCTGGTTCTGCTCAGTGGCTGTAGTGCACTACAGGGGACACCGCAACCCGCTCCCCCGGTCGCCGACTATCCGCAGGAGATTCGTCGTAATCAGACGGAAGGATTACAACGAATGGGTACCGTCTCCGCGCTGGTTCGCGGATCCCCGGATGACGCAGAGGAGTCAATAAAGGCGCAAGCTGCCGCCGCCAAAGCAGATTATTACGTCATCATTATGATCGATGAAACCATCATTACGGGACAGTGGTATTCACAGGCTATTTTGTACCGTAAATAACGATCTTCATTTGAACGACATTTACACTGCTTTGCGTCCATAGACATTTTCCTGTCCACAATAAACTCCATGCCCGCGACAATGGAAGTGAGTTTATTTGCGAAGGAGTGCCCGGCGGATACCGGAGAAATGTGAAATGGAGCTGACAATGAAACGAACTCTTGCTTTGACCTCTCTGTTGCTCTCAGTAGGCCTTGTGAGCACGACTGCACAGTCAGCAGAATTCGCCAGTGCTGATTGCGTCACTGGCCTTAATGAAATTGGCCAGATCTCCGTCAATAACATTTCGGGGAGCCCGCAAGATGTTGAACGTGTCGTGGCACTAAAAGCCGATGAACAGGGCGCTTCCTGGTATCGAATTATTCGGATGCAGGAAGATAACCGCAGCGATCATTGGCGCGTACAGGCTATTCTCTACGTCTAATCACCTCCGATAAAAGCCACTTATTTTTAGTGGCTTTTCGTTTTTGCAAATTTTTTATCTTCTTTCAACCCTATTAAAAACAACCTGATAACATTTTGTTACATTATTTAAGTAAATGTTAGCTCTGTCCTGCCGTTGAAAAGCCATACCTTTTCAATAATGAGCAATTTATGATCACCTTTTTTCGCCGTGCGGGTCTGGGCGCAAAGCTATCGCTTCTTACCGGCGTGAGTGTCGCCACGCTGTTTCTGCTTTTCACTTTTCTGCTCAGCCATAAAGCCAGCCAGCAGCTTGAAGCCCTTGCGGTAGAAGACCTGCATAACCAGTCCACCGGTATGGTTGATATGGTACAGATGTTTAACACCAGTCTGAGCGAAGAGGTCGAGAGCTATACCCGGCTGTTCACCACCTTTTTACCGCAGCCTTTGAGCGTCGACAGCAGTCAACTCCAGACCATTAACGGGCTTAGCGTTCCCCTTCTGAAAGGGGGTGAAACAGGCCTGCATGAAAACAATGCACTTTCTGACGACTTCCTGACGCGTACAGGGGCAATCTCGACCCTGTTTGTGCGCAGCGGTAATGACTTTGTCCGTGTCGCCACCTCCCTGCGCAAAGAGAACGGCGATCGGGCAATGGGTACCGTTCTGGACACTGCCAGCCCGGCCTATGCGGCCGTCACTAAAGGCGAGGTCTATCGCGGTCTGGCGTTGCTGTTCGGTAAGCGCTATATCACCCAGTATCAGCCGTTCAAAAACGCAGAAGGCCAGGTCATTGGGATCATTTTTGTTGGTGTGGATATCACCCACTCCTGGAACGTGATGCGCGAAAAAATTCTCAATCGTCGTTTAGGTGACAGCGGACACTTCTTCGTGCTGGATCGCAGCAACGGTAAAACGCGCGGACAGTTCCTTTTCCACTCGAACCGGGAAGGCCAGCTTCCTGAGTGGGACAGCGCCACCCAGCAGCAGTTGCTGAGCAATACCCCGGGCACGCTGGAACGCGCAAGTGAGGATGGTCGCATACTGAAAATGGCCTATACGCCGCTGCCAGGCTGGAACTGGACCATTGTGGGGGAAGTGGATAAATCGGCGCTGCTCTCAAGCGTCACCACGATGCGGGATCGCTTCCTGCTGGCAGGCGTGGCGCTGTCAGTCCTGTTTGCCGCGCTGTTTGTCATCATCATTCGTCGCATGCTGACGCGTCCGCTGCGTAACGTCATTCACCTTGCCCGACAATATGCGGCAGGCGATCTGCGTGCCAGCCTGTCCGTTACCCGCCAGGATGAGGTTGGCCAGCTTATCGACGCCATCAACGGGATCGGCGGCGGTCTGCAAAAGATTGTCCTGCAGGTACGCGAGGCCGCAGGCGAGATCCATCTGGGCACTAACGCCCTGGCCTCTGATACCGGTGAGATCTCAGAGCAGATCAACAAACAGGCCAGTAGCGTTGAAGAGACCTCCGCGAGTATGGAACAACTCGCCGCAACCGTGCAGCAAAACGCGGCCAATATGGAACAGACGCAGCAGCTGGTGGGGGAAACCTCACGCGCGGTCCATCAGGGGGGCGAGACGGTGACGAACGCAGTCTCCACCATGGACGATATTCGCGACGCCTCAAAGCGCATCGAGGACATCACGCGCGTGATTGAGTCGATTGCTTTCCAGACTAACATTCTGGCGCTTAATGCAGCGGTTGAAGCAGCACGCGCCGGCGAACACGGAAAAGGGTTTGCTGTGGTCGCGCAGGAAGTGCGCGCCCTGGCGGCACGCAGCGCTAATGCGGTGAAAGAGATTGAGCAGTTGATTGGCGACACGCTGAACAAGGTGAGTGAAGGCCATGCGCTCTCAGAGCAGACGCGTCTGGCGATGGATGCCATCATCGCGCACATCGATAACATCAACCAACTGGTGACCGAGATTAACCATGCATCCCGCGAACAGTCGGCGGGGATCCGTCAGGTGAATCTGGCCATGACCCATATTGGTGAAGCCTCCCACATCAACGCCGATCGCGTCTCGCGCAGCGAGCAAACCGCACAATCACTGCGCGAGAAAGGGTCGCACCTCACTCAACTGGTGAGCCTGTTCCAGCTTAAAAACTAGCCTACCCTGCCCGTGGCGCGTAGCAGAAGATCGCTTTGAACCTGCTCTGTCATCAGCGTGCCGCCACGGGTATCCAGCATCATGCGGCACCACGCCTGCGCGACGGGCGGAGAGGCGTGCCGCAGCATCTGGCTTCCGGCGCCCAGCAGGAATAGCTGATGCGCAATCTCCCGCCCCTGCGCCTCCTGCGGTTTACGCAGTTTTTGCTGCAACTGCCGCCAGCTGCGATCGAAGTGTCTGTCCTGACCTTTCACCTGCGCAAAATCCTCTGCCAGCAGATCGAACATACCCGGCTGCTTCGCCAGAACGCGCAGAACATCCAGACACATGATGTTCCCTGAGCCTTCCCAGATGCTGTTCACCGGCATCTCGCGATACAGACGGGGGAGTTCACTCTCCTCGCAGTACCCGATGCCGCCCAACACCTCCATCGCCTCTGCCACGAACGGGATACCCGCTTTGCAGACGCTGAATTTCGCGGCTGGTGTGAAAAGCCGCGCCCAGGCCGCCTCCTGCGGATCGGCGCGTTTATCCCACGCCCGGGCAAGACGAAACAGCAGCGCCGTTTGCCCCTCCAGCACCAGCGCCATGCGGCTCAGGACGTCGCGCATCAGCGGCTGATCGATGAGGTTTTTTCCAAACGTCTGCCGCTGATGGGCGTAGTACAGCGCCACGGATAATGCCCGACGCATCAACCCATGGCTGCCCAGAGCGCAGTCAAAACGCGTTAACCCGCCCATGCGGAGGATCTGTCGTACCCCTTCCCCCTCTTCCCCTAACAGCCAGCCGGACGCATCCAGAAACTCCGCTTCACTGCTGGCGTTAGAGCGGTTGCCGAGCTTGTCTTTCAGCCGCTCCAGGCGCACGGCGTTGCGCTGCCCGTCAGGCAAAAAGCGAGGAACAAAAAAGCAGGACAACCCGCCTTTCGCCTGTGCCAGCACCAGATGCGCATCGCTTTGTGGCACAGAGAAAAACCACTTATGACCCACCAGCCGGTAGCTGCCGTCGCTGCACTTTTCTGCTTTGGTAGTGTTGCTGAGCACGTCCGAGCCGCCCTGTTTTTCCGTCATCCCCATGCCGATCAGCAGGCCGCGCTTTTGGGCTCCAGGGGCAAGGTGAGGATCATAACGATCGCTCAGTAGCGGCGTGAGCCAGTTCTGGTAAGGTTCAGGGAGCGCCTGTTGCAGCAGCGGCGTGGCGGCAAACGTCATGGTCACGGGGCACAGCGTTCCGGCCTCAACCTGAGCATGCAACACGAAGCGCGCGGCGCGAGCGACAAAGGAGCCTTTACGCGCCTCCTCTTCCCACGCCAGGTTATGCACCCGGTTAGCGCACAGCCCCTGCATCAGAAGATGCCAGGCGGGGTGAAAACGGACATCATCCAGCCGCTCACCGGTGGGGTCATAGCGAAGTAACTCCGGCGGATTGACGTTCGCCAGCCTGCCAAGCTCCAGCGACTCCGCCGTACCTAACTGCTGGCCGATACTAGCCAGCAACTCGCTATCCCACTCCGCGCCTTCGCGGGCCACCGCGTCACGCAGGGCACAATCAGAGAGAAAA
The DNA here is from genome assembly GCF_001463365.1 of Enterobacter sp. 50793107. Classification (NCBI taxonomy): domain Bacteria; kingdom Pseudomonadati; phylum Pseudomonadota; class Gammaproteobacteria; order Enterobacterales; family Enterobacteriaceae; genus Enterobacter; species Enterobacter sp. 50793107. The sequence continues at coordinate 24,773 of NZ_LNII01000018.1, forward strand.
AGGTTGCTGTTCGAAAGCGGTGCGGGTTGGTTAAAAACGGTATGTGTTTGCCAGTGCATGCTGTCTCCCTCCTTCAGTGGCAATGAAGATAAGTATGGACAGACCCTGTGCACGCTGCATGGGAGTAAGGTCACACGGTAGCGATCCCGCTGATATCATTCGTGAAATAGCTCACAGAACATAAGAATAAACTATTTCATCACTTCACTTTTATTGAATAATTTATTCTTACCCCTTTCAGTGAGGAAAGTTATGCAACCGAATGCGCATAAGCGTGCGTTAATTGCAGGCTCCATTGGTAATTTCATCGAGTGGTATGAGTTTGCGGTCTACGGCTTTCTGGCCACCGTGATTGCGAAAAACTTCTTCCAGCTTGAAGGCGAGTCGGGGCTGACCAGCCTAATCCTCACCTACGCCTCGTTTGCCATCGCTTTCTTTTTCCGCCCACTGGGGGCGGTGGTATTTGGCCGCATCGGCGACCGGATTGGCCGCAAACCGACGCTGATTATTGTGCTGGTGCTGATGACGCTCGCCACCGCCGCCATCGGTGTTGTGCCAGTCTATGCCAGCATCGGTATCGCTGCGCCGCTGATCGTTACGTTGCTGCGCATCCTGCAGGGATTGTTCGCGGGGGGTGAGTACGGTGGTGCGGTTTCCTTGATGACGGAATTTGCACCACGCGGTAAACGTGGTCTGTATGGCGCATGGCAATCGTTCACGGTGGCGCTGGGGCTATTAGCGGGCGCGGGTATTGTCGCCTTGCTTTCTGCCTTACTGACACCGGAAGCCCTGCACGACTGGGGCTGGCGTATCCCATTTTTCCTGGCCCTGCCTATGGGGGTGGTGGCGCTCTGGTTGCGGGTGAGTATGGAAGAGACGCCGAGCTTCATGCAGCAGCAGGAAAAACCGCTGATCGCGCAGGCCAGTACCGTCGCCACAATTAAAGCGATCGTGATGGGAATTGGCCGGGTGATGGTCTGGTCGGCGGCGGGATATACCTATCTGGTGATTATGCCGACCTATCTGCAATCGGCACTGCATACCGGATTTAACCAGGCACTGTTGATAGCCGTGATTTCGAATGTCGGCTTTGCGCTCACCATTATTCCGTCGGGGATCCTGAGCGACAGGATTGGCCGCCGCACGGTGATGATTATCGCCACCGCGTTACTGCTGATCCTCGCCCTGCCGCTGCTGAAAATTCTGCAGGCGGAGTCCAGTACCCTCGCGTTAAAAGCGATCGTGGTATTGATAGCTGGCGGTCTGGTGGGCATGCTGGCAGGTCCAGGGCCGGCAATGCTCTCAGAGATGTTCCCGACGCGTGTACGCTATACCGGGCTTGGTCTGGCGTATTCCTTGTCGAATGCCATTTTCTCGGGGTGTGCGGGGCTTATTATTACCGGGTTGATTAAGGAGACGGGAAACCTCGACATTCCGGCATATTACGTCATGGCGACGGCGGTGGTGAGTATTGTGGTGCTGATGACGCTCAGGAAGGATGACCATTTGCGGGCGTTGGAGGAGTAAGGTTATCACCGTCTGGTGCCCTCACCCACCGGGAGAGAGATAAAACACAAAAGGCCGTCCACAGGACGGCCTTGCTGTTTATTCGCCGCGCTGACGTACCGCTTCAAACAGGCAAATACCCGTTGCAACAGAAACGTTCAGAGACGACACGCTGCCCGCCATCGGGATGCTGATCAGCTCGTCGCAGTGCTCACGCGTCAGGCGACGCATGCCTTCACCTTCCGCACCCATTACCAGCGCCAGACGGCCGGTCATTTTGCTCTGATACAGAGTATGATCCGCTTCACCGGCGGTACCGACGATCCAGATATTCTCTTCCTGCAGCATACGCATGGTGCGCGCCAGGTTGGTGACGCGGATCAGCGGAACGTTTTCCGCTGCACCGCAGGCCACTTTCTTCGCCGTTGCGTTCAGTTGTGCAGAACGATCTTTCGGTACGATCACCGCGTGCACGCCCGCCGCATCGGCGCTGCGCAGGCACGCGCCGAGGTTGTGCGGATCGGTCACGCCATCAAGGATCAGGAAGAACGGGTTATCCAGTGCGGCGATCAGATCCGGCAGATCGTTTTCCTGATACTGACGGCCTGGCTTCACGCGGGCAATAATCCCCTGGTGAACCGCGCCTTCACTTTTCTCATCCAGGAACTGGCGGTTGGCCAGCTGGATCACCACGCCCTGTGCTTCCAGTGCGTGGATCAGCGGCATCAGACGTTTGTCTTCACGCCCTTTCAGAATGAACACTTCCTGAAAACGCTCCGGTGCGCGCTCCAGCAGGGCCTGCACCGCGTGGATGCCGTAAATCATTTCACTCATTGATGATTCTCATAATAGGTATTTCCCCCTCTCCCCAGTGGGGAGAGGGTCAGGGTGAGGGGAGAATTTACTCCGCCTGCTGTTTCTTCGCTGCGCGCTTCGCTTTGGTCGCAGCAGCAATTTTTTGTGTTTTCGCGGACGGCTTTTTCGCCTTGCGAGCCTCTTTCTTCGCCGCTTTTGGCTTCTGCTTTTTCTCACCGCGGAAGGCGCTGTCTGGCTCGAAGTTCACTTTCTTACCCGCCTGACGACGTTTGCCGCTCGCGTTGCCGTTACCGCCTTTTTTCGCCTTCTCACGCGCGGTTTTACCTACGTTACGTGGCGCGCGCTCGCTGGAGATCAGACTGAAGTCAATCTTACGCTCGTCCATGTTGACGGCTTCGACTTTGACCTCCACCCGATCGCCAAGGCGATAGGTCTGTCCACCCGATTCACCAATCAGGCGCTGTCCAACCTGGTCGAAACGGTAATAGTCGTTATCGAGGCTGGAGACATGCACCAGACCGTCGATAAACAGCTCGTCAAGGCGAACAAAGAAACCAAACCCGGTCACGCTGGCGATAACACCTTTGAAAATGTTACCGACCTGATCCAGCATAAAGTCGCATTTCAGCCAGTCAGAGACTTCGCGCGTCGCTTCATCGGCACGGCGTTCGGTCATGGAACAGTGCTGGCCAAGCTGCAGCATCTCTTCCATTGAATAGTGGTACCCGCCGGTTTCAGTCGTGTTCCCTTTATGGCCCTGCTCCTGCGCCAGCAGATACTTGATCGCACGGTGCAAAGACAGGTCCGGATAACGGCGGATCGGCGATGTAAAGTGCGCGTAAGACTGCAGCGCCAGACCGAAGTGACCACGGTTTTCCGGATCGTAAATCGCCTGCTTCATGGAGCGCAGCAGCATAGTCTGCAGCATTTCTGCATCCGGACGATCGCCAATGGATTCCAGCAGCTCAGCATAATCGCGCGGCTCTGGCTTGTTACCGCCAGGCAGCTCCAGACCGAGTTCAGCCAGTACGGAGCGGAACGCAGTAATGGCTTCCGTCGACGGTTTATCGTGGATACGGAACAGCGCCGGCTCTTTAGCTTTCTCAACGAAACGTGCCGCCGAGATGTTCGCCAGGATCATACACTCTTCGATCAGCTTATGCGCATCGTTACGCTGGGTCTGTTCAATACGCTCAATGCGGCGTTCAGCGTTGAAAATGAACTTCGCCTCTTCGCTCTCAAACGAGATCCCGCCACGCTCTTCGCGCGCCTGATCCAGCGTTTTGTAGAGGTTATGCAACTCTTCGATGTGCTTCACCAGCGGCGCATACTGTTCACGCAGATCCTGATCGCCCTGCAGCATATGCCAGACCTTGGTGTAGGTCAGACGCGCATGGGAGCTCATTACCGCTTCGTAGAATTTATAACCGGTTAAGCGACCTTTACTGGAGATGGTCATCTCGCAAACCATACACAGGCGATCAACCTGCGGGTTCAGGGAACAGAGGCCGTTGGAGAGCACTTCCGGCAGCATCGGTACCACCTGAGACGGGAAGTAAACCGACGTACCACGGCTGCGCGCTTCGTTATCGAGCGGCGTATGGGGACGAACGTAATAGCTCACGTCGGCGATAGCAACCCACAGACGCCAGCCGCCGCCACGTTTTTTCTCGCAGTATACGGCGTCATCGAAGTCGCGGGCATCTTCACCATCAATGGTGACCAGCGGCAAACTGCGGAGATCCACGCGTCCCGCTTTGGACTCTTCCGGCACCTCTTCCTTCAGACCCACAATCTGCTCTTCAACCGCTTTTGGCCAGATGTAAGGGATCTCATGCGTACGCAGGGCCATATCAACAGCCATGCCGGTACCCATGTTATCGCCCAGCACTTCGACGATTTTACCTACCGCTTTGGTGCGACGCGTTGGACGCTGAGTAAGCTCCACTACTACCACAAAGCCCATGCGCGCGCCCATCACCTCTTCAGGCGGGATCAGGATATCGAAGCTCAGACGGCTGTCATCCGGTACCACAAAGCCTACACCGGCATCGGTAAAGTAGCGGCCAACGATCTGGCTGGTTTTTGGCACCAGCACGCGAACCACGCGTGCTTCGCGACGGCCTTTACGATCGGCACCCAGCGGCTGCGCCAGGATCTGGTCGCCGTGAATACACATCTTCATCTGTTCGGATGAGAGGTAGAGGTCGTCTTTGCGGCCCTCTACGCGCAAAAAACCGTAACCGTCGCGGTGACCAATGACGGTCCCTTTCAACAGGTCGAGGCGTTCTGGCAGCGCATAGCACTGGCGGCGGGTAAAGACCAGTTGCCCGTCGCGCTCCATGGCGCGCAGGCGGCGGCGAAGGGCTTCAGTTTGCTCTTCACCTTCAATGTTTAATTCAACAGCAAGTTCTTCACGATTGGCGGGTTTTTCGCGTTTTGTTAAGTGTTCAATGATGAACTCGCGGCTGGGGATAGGATTCGCGTATTTTTCAGCTTCGCGTTCCTGGAAAGGATCATGTGACATATCGGTTCCTCCGTTGTCAGCTCCGGTGGAAATTTTCTTCATTCCACCAGCAATAATTTATAAAGCGGTTGATTCTCTTCAACCAAATCGGCCAGCGTGTAGTTATCCAGTTCCTTAAGAAAACTTTGCACGGCCAGAGAAAGCGCCTGTTTCAGGCGACAAGCGGGTGTAATGTGGCAGAACTCGCTGCTGCAGTTCACCAGAGACAAAGGCTCCAGTTCACGCACCACATCCCCAATACGAATACTTTGCGCCGGTTTACCAAGACGGATCCCACCATTTTTCCCGCGGACGGCAGCAACGTATCCGGCACGACTAAGTTGATTGATTATTTTGACCATATGATTACGGGACACGCCGTAGACCTCTGTCACTTCAGAGATACTGGTCATTTTCCCATCGGGTAACGACGCCATGTAAATTAGCGCGCGTAAGCCGTAATCGGTGAAACTTGTTAACTGCACATCAACCTCAGGAAAAAAGGGAAAACGCGGTAAAACCGCAGAGATATTCATTAATGATGATAAACCAGCCAGATAGTTAGGGGCTAATTTATTTGACAGACGGGGCGAAAAAGCGGATATCCAGGAGCGGTCGCCGGATGGCGCTACGCTTATCCGGCCTACGGGTTTCCCCGCAGGCCAGCAGTCACGAAGATTATGCGTCGAACGGGTCGCGCAGGATCATCGTTTCAGTACGATCCGGGCCGGTAGAGATAATGTCGATCGGCACTTCGGTCAGTTCTTCAATGCGCTTGATGTAATCCAGCGCTGCCTGTGGCAGGCCGCTACGCTCTTTCACACCGAAAGTGGTCTCAGACCAGCCTGGCATGGTTTCGTAGATTGGCTCGATACCTTCCCAGTCGTCAGCAGCCAGCGGAGTGGTGGTCACTTCACGGCCATCTGGCATGCGGTAGCCGACGCAGATTTTCACCTCTTTCAGGCCGTCCAGGACGTCCAGTTTGGTCAGGCAGAAGCCAGACAGGGAGTTGATCTGCACTGCACGACGCACAGCCACTGCATCCAGCCAGCCGGTACGACGACGACGACCGGTGGTCGCGCCAAACTCGTTACCCTGCTTGCACAGGAACTCGCCGGTTTCATCAAACAGTTCGGTCGGGAATGGACCCGCACCCACGCGAGTGGAGTACGCTTTGATGATGCCCAGAACGTAATCCACATAACGTGGACCCAGGCCAGAGCCGGTCGCCACGCCACCTGCGGTGGTGTTAGAGGAGGTTACGTACGGATAGGTACCGTGGTCGATATCCAGCAGCGTACCCTGCGCACCTTCGAACATGACGAAATCGCCACGCTTGCGCGCCTGGTCCAGCAGATCGGACACATCAACTACCATGCCGGTCAGAATGTCTGCAATCGCCATGACATCATCCAGCACTTTCTGGTAGTCAACAGCGTCTGCTTTGTAGAAGTTCACCAGCTGGAAGTTGTGATATTCCATCACTTCTTTCAGTTTTTCAGCGAAGGTGGCTTTATCGAACAGGTCGCCCACGCGCAGACCGCGACGAGCCACTTTGTCTTCATAAGCCGGGCCGATACCACGACCGGTGGTGCCGATCGCTTTCGCGCCACGCGCTTTTTCACGCGCAACGTCCAGCGCCACGTGATAATCAAGGATCAGTGGGCAGGCTTCGGAGAGCAGCAGACGCTCGCGAACCGGGATACCACGGTCTTCCAGACCTTTCATCTCTTTCATCAGCGCAGCCGGAGACAGCACTACGCCGTTACCGATGATGCTGGTGACGTTTTCGCGGAGAATGCCTGATGGAATAAGATGGAGGACGGTTTTTTCACCGTTGATTACGAGAGTATGGCCTGCGTTGTGACCGCCCTGGTAGCGTACAACATATTTAGCCCGTTCAGTCAGAAGATCAACAATCTTCCCTTTACCTTCGTCACCCCATTGGGTGCCCAGTACGACGACGTTGTTACCCATTTTTTTCAAAATCACCGTTTGCTTAAAAATGGATTCTACCATCGCTTTTTCAGATATACAGCACTTTTTGACCCCAAAATATGCCAAAACCGATCACTTTTTGATCAGCCAATCGTTTTCCTCAACATGTAGTAGATAACAATGCCAGCAACCACAAGACCGCCGCCGAATCGGCGCAAAATATTATCCGGCAACTGGCTCAGGGTGGCGATCATGCGACGCCAGGCGCGCGGATAGAGCATCGGGCCCAGGCCTTCCAGGACTAAAACCAGCGCCAGTGCCAGCCAGATCGTTGAATTCATTTTTAATCCTTATAAAAGAAAACCACCGCTCCGTTAAGAGCGGTGGTTTGAATACTCAAACGAGACTGAGTTTATCGCGTTGCGTTAGTCGGCGTCTTCATATAACGGAAGAAATCGCTGTCCGGGCTGAGCACCATCACATCCTGATTGCTCTGGAAGCTATTCTCGTAAGCACGCAGGCTACGGATAAAGGCGTAGAAGTCTGGATCCTGGCTAAACGCATCGGCGAACAGTTTCGCGGCTTCCGCATCACCTTCACCACGCAGGATACGGCCCTGACGCTCAGATTCCGCCAGCGTCTTGGTCACTTCGTAGTCCGCGGCTGCACGCAGTTTTTCCGCTTCTTCCTGCCCCTGTGAACGGTGACGACGGGCTACCGCTTCACGCTCGGCGCGCATACGGTTGTAGATCGCCTCAGACACTTCAGCCGGCAGGTTGATCTGCTTAATACGCACATCCACCACTTCGATACCCAGCGCAGCCATACTGTTCGGGTTGATTACAGGCACTTTACCATTGGTTTCAGCCTGAACACGTTCCGCCGCTTTAGCAATTGCATCGTCCGCAGCTGGCGTTTCAACTTCGTCTTCCGTACCCGCGGTGCCGGAGTTCAGCGCATCGCGCACTTCCAGCGTCAGACGACCACGAGAGTCGGTCACGATGTCTTTCACATCCAGACGACCAATTTCAGAACGCAGACGGTCAGAGAATTTACGTTTCAACAGCACTTCCGCCTGAGAAACATCACCGCCGCCCGTTGCCAGGAAGTAACGGCTGAAATCACTGATACGCCACTTGATATAAGAGTCAACGATCAGGTCTTTCTTCTCTTTGGTCACGAAACGGTCGGCCTGGTTATCCATGGTCTGGATACGCGCATCAAGCGTCTTCACTGACTGGATAAAAGGAACCTTGAAGTGCAGACCCGGCTCATAAATCACCGGACGCTTGTCACTGTCACGGACGACGCTGCTGAACTGGAACTTAATCCCGCGCTCGCCCTCTTTCACCACAAAGATAGAGGTATAAAGTACGACCAGTACGATGACGATGATCGCAATAACTGACTTACGCATCCTTATTCCCCCTGACGCTGGTAGTCGTTACGCTGCGCGTTAGCACGGCGTTGGTCCATAATGTCACCATCGTTCGAAGAAGGCGTGGTTGTTGCGCTGGAGCTACCGGACGATGCAGGTGGCAGACGCAGCAGGTTATTCGCACCGCTGTTGTCTTTTGCTGCCGGTGCAGAACCGCCTTTCAGCATCTGATCCAGCGGCAGTACCATCAGGTTTCCACCTTTGCTGTCGTTAACCAGCACTTTACGTGTATGGCTCAGCACTTTTTCCATGGTTTCGATATAGAGACGCTCGCGGGTAATTTCCGGAGCCGCTTTATATTCCGGCAGGATTTTCGCGAAACGTGCCACTTCACCCTGCGCTTCCAGGATGGTCTGGGTCTTATACGCGCGTGCTTCTTCAAGAATACGCTGCGCCTGACCGTTAGCACGTGGCTGAACTTCGTTGGCGTACGCTTCCGCTTCACGGATGTACTGCTGTTCGTTCTCACGCGCGGCAATCGCGTCATCAAACGCGGCTTTCACCTCTTCCGGCGGACGAGCAGCCTGGAAGTTGACGTCCAGCAGGGTGATACCCATGTTGTACGGACGAATGGTCTCTTCCAGCTCACGCTGGGTATCGCTACGAATAACGGTACGACCTTCAGTCAGAATGCGGTCCATGGTGTATTTACCGATCACGCCACGCAAGGCGCTGTCGGTCGCCTGACGCAGGCTGTCATCGGCACTGGTCACGCTAAACAGATAACGTTCTGGGTCCGTAACACGATATTGCACGTTCATCTCAACGCGCACTACGTTCTCATCAGAGGTCAGCATCACGCCGGAAGCGGCCAGCTCACGCACCGACTCCACGTTCACAGCAGTGACGTCGTCAATGAAGGTCGGTTTCCAGTTCAGGCCCGGCTCAACCAGATGGCTGAACTTACCAAAACGGGTGACCACGCCGCGCTCGGCTTCTTTAATGGTGTAGAACCCGCTGGCAGCCCAGATGATGACCACGGCAGCGGCCACAATGCCCACGATGCGACCACCCATTTGCGGGCGCGGGCCCTGGGTAGAATTGCCACCCGAGCCAGACCCTTTTCCTCCACCAAGCCCACCAAGCTTCTTGCTTAGCTTGCGGAAGATATCATCCAGATCCGGCGGCCCCTGATCGCGACCACCTTTGTTGCCATTTCCCCCAGAGTTGCCGCCTTGATTATTGCTGCTTCCCCACGGGTCGCGGTCCTGTCCGTTATTACCGGGCTGATTCCACGCCATGTATATGCTCCATATTTGTTATGCAAGGGCGAATTATTCAGGCATCCCCTTTCCGATCAGACGATATAGTCGACCAGCGCAGGTTCTTGTTTACAGAGGCGACGCCAGTCAACGATCGGCATACGCACCTGCATCCCCACGCTGCCGTCATCCTCCATCCACTCTTTTTCTATCGCCTGAAGCTGATAAAACCGGCTGCGCAGCCTGCCTTCCTGTGGTGGCAGTCGCAGCGTGTGCTGGGCTACCTCACCGGAAAGACGTTCTGTCAAAGCCTGGAAAAGCAGTGGCACGCCAATACCGGTCTGGGCGGAAAGCCAGACCCGAATTGGTTTGTTCTCTTCATCACGATCGATACGCGGCTCAAAATCATCCAGCATGTCGATCTTGTTCATCACCAACAGCGTTGGGATCTCGTGGGCCTCGATCTCTTCGAGCACCACATTCACCGCGTCGATGTTTTCCTGCACGCGGACATCTGCAGCATCAATCACGTGCAGCAGCAGGGTCGCCTGACGCGTCTCCTGCAGGGTGGCTTTAAACGCGGCCACCAGATCATGCGGCAGGTGGCGGATAAACCCTACGGTATCCGCCAGCACGGTTTCACCCACATCCGCCACGTCGATACGACGCAACGTTGGGTCCAGGGTCGCAAACAGCTGGTCTGCGGCATAGACCTGGGCCTCGGTAATCTGGTTAAACAGGGTGGATTTACCGGCGTTGGTATACCCCACCAGCGACACCGTCGGGATGTCGGCTTTCGTACGCGCCCGACGTCCCTGCTCACGCTGTTTCTCGACTCTTTCCAGACGAGAGAGGATCTGAGTAATACGGCCGCGCAGCAAACGGCGGTCGGTTTCGAGCTGGGTTTCACCCGGACCGCGCAAACCAATCCCGCCTTTTTGTCGTTCAAGGTGGGTCCAGCCACGTACAAGACGCGTGGCCAGATGGCGCAGCTGCGCCAGCTCAACCTGCAGCTTACCCTCGTGGGTACGTGCACGCTGAGCAAAAATATCTAAAATCAACCCCGTGCGATCGATAACACGGCATTCGCAAAGCGCTTCCAGGTTACGCTCCTGAGCCGGAGACAGCGCATGATCAAACAACACGACTGACGCACCGGTTGCTTTTACGGCATCCGCAATTTCTACTGCTTTACCTTCACCAACAAAATACTTTGGGTGCGGCGCTTTACGGCTACCGGTAATCACCTGCATTGCTTCGACACCGGCGGAAGAGACCAGAGATTCAAACTCCTGGAGGTCTTCCATATCTTTGTCTTGCGAAAAATAGATGTGTACCAGCACCGCCTGCTCACCGGCATCATAACGGTCAAACAAGCGTAAAACCCTCTAAAAATATCAGCGGGGAACGCAGGATCCCTGGCTCCCCGTGTGGATAACAGTGCGAAACCTTATTCGGTCTCGTCGCTGTCCTGCGCAGGAGCAGAAGAACCCTGCGCGTTGCTGCCATGATGGTAGTTACTACCAGTGCCGCCGCCAGCGTTATTGCTGTGATGAGATACCGGACGGGACGGAACAACAGTAGAAATAGCGTGCTTGTAGACCATCTGGCTGACCGTGTTTTTCAACAGGATCACGAACTGATCGAAAGACTCAATCTGACCTTGCAGCTTAATACCATTCACCAAATAAATAGAAACTGGAACACGTTCCCGACGCAATGCGTTCAGGAACGGATCTTGTAAAGATTGCCCCTTAGCCATTCTATCTTTTCCTTATATGCTTGTTTTGTACTTAGAACCTTGCGATTCTGAAAAATTGCGCACGATACGTCTCAATTGTACACATTCAGTGAGCGATATCACCAATAACCTCAATCACTTCGTTTAGCGCCTGTTGCGGTTTTTCGCTGTCTAACCAGTGAACCCCTTCCCAACCGCGCAACCAGGTGATCTGGCGCTTCGCTAACTGTCTCGTGGCGCAAACACCTCTATAAACCATTTCATCATATGAAATCTCGCCTTCAAGATATGACCACATCTGGCGGTATCCCACACAACGAACGGAAGGCATGTCCGTATGCAAATCTCCACGGGCAAATAACGCCCGCACTTCTGCTTCAAAATCTGAAGCCAACATCTGATGAAAACGCTGCTCAATTCGTTGATGGAGCAGTTCACGGCTCGCCGGGGCGATAGCGAACTGATGCACCTGATACGGCAGAGCGTCTCCTGACGTTTGCGTCAGTTCCGTTAAAGTTTTACCCGAAATGAAAAAAACTTCCAGTGCCCGGGAAAGCCTTTGCGGATCATTTGGATGGATCCGTGCTGCGGCAACCGGGTCAATCTCTGCCAGTTGCTGATGCAAAACGTCCCATCCCTGCTCTGCCGCCTGCTGTTCAATTTTTGCTCTTATTTCAGGGTCCGCCGATGGCAGAGGAGAGAGCCCCTCCAGCAACGCCTTGAAATAGAGCATGGTGCCGCCAACCAACAGCGGTATACGTCCCGCCGCCGTTATCTCGGCCATCTCGGCTAAGGCATCGCGGCGAAAATCCGCTGCGGAGTAGGCCTGCGCCGGGTCGAGAATGTCCAGCAAACGATGCGGAGCCGCGCGCAGTTCGGCTGCGTCGGGCTTCGCCGTGCCAATGTCCATTCCTCGGTAGATGAGGGCAGAATCGACACTAATCAACTCTACGGGCAAAACTTTACGTAGCTCAATGGCTAACGCCGTTTTGCCGGAGGCCGTAGGGCCCATCAAAAAAATCGCCTTAGGCAGGCTCGCCTTACTGACATCAATCATCTTTAAGGGCAGTCATCGCCGTTTGTAAATCAACAGGTTGTAATAATCCACCCGGCGGTGCTTTCACCAGATGCGGGCAAAGGCGTTCCACCTCTGCCAGCACGCTAATCGCCTGTGCCATACTCCACGGCGTATGTTCGCTGGCCAAATGGCGGGCGATCCACTGCGCGGTGTTGGCGGCATCAAACGTTGTTTGTTGCGCCAGGTAGCCTATCAGTTCAGGAATCAAGTTTTGTAAATTTTGTTGGCGTAAGGGTAAAGGCACTGCGCGAATTGTCACATGCTGTGATTCCAGTACCATTTCAATCCCCATCTGCGCCAGTTGGGCCTCTGCGCGCTGCAGTACCCTTGTTTCTTCAGTGGATATTTTTAGTCGAACCGGGATCAAAAGCGGTTGCGCACAAGCCGCGTTTTCTCCCGGGGTCAGCTGCACCTGTTTTAGCCAGCGTTCAGCAACCGGCAGGGCCAGGAGCATGAGCTTGCCCTCGCGTTCGAGTAACGCCATATCCGGCGCAATAATCGTCAGCACCCGGCCAAAGCTCTGACTATGCCCTTCCAGCGAAGGCGCTTGTACCTCACTGTGCTCTTTACGCGTGACTGCGGGGGTTTCCAGCAGTTTACGGTACAACGCCCCCTGCTGCTTTTGATAGCCGGGCTGAGCGTTGGGATAGTTCGCACCGGTGGGTCGCGGCGCGCTTCCTGCCGACGAGAAACGTGGCGCTTCCGGTTCACGCGCGACAGCGGGCTCGGCAAAATGGTTACGCCCCGCCGCAACACGGTTTTCCGGTATTGGACGCGAAGCGGGCTCTTCTTTTTCCAGCGGCAGCGTGGGTTCAACCTGCTGCTGCAAAACGCTCAGCACGCCCTGATAGATGAAATCGTGCACCAGTCGCGACTGATGGAACCGAACTTCATGCTTGGCAGGATGGACGTTAACATCAACCTGATGCGGGTCGATTTCCAGATAAAGCACAAACGCAGGCTGCTGATCCGCGCCGAGCTTATCTTCACAGGCCTGACGAATGGCGTGGTTGATCAGACGGTCGCGCATCATGCGGCCGTTAACGTAGCAATACTGGATCTCCGCGAAGGCGGCGCTGCTGGCGTTCGGGTCGGCAACCCAACCGCGTAAGGCCAAATCACCGTGCTGCCATTCAATGGCCAGCGCCTGTTCCAGAAACGGCGTACCGCAGATTGCCCCCAGACGACGCTCTTTCTGCCCGCCCTCCGCTACTGCGCGGTACTGGCGCATCACCTTGCCGTTGTGGCTGAGGTTGATGGTGACATCGAAACGCGCCAGCGCGATACGGCGGATAATCTCATCGATATGACCGAATTCGGTCTTCTCGGTGCGCATAAACTTACGGCGGGCGGGAGTGTTGTAGAAGAGATCCAATACTTCGAGCGTCGTGCCAACAGGATGCGCCGCAGGTTTAATCGTGACGTCCATATCGCGCCCTTCGGCATAGGCCTGCCAGGCTTCCTGCTGTTCGGCCGTACGGGAGGTTAGCGTTAAACGGGAAACCGAGCTGATACTGGCCAGCGCCTCGCCGCGAAACCCGAGGCTGATGATCGCTTCCAGGTCGTCCAGAGAGGCGATTTTACTGGTCGCGTGACGCGCCAGCGCCAGCGCCAGCTCCTCTTTTTTGATACCGCACCCGTTGTCCCGAATGCGAATCAGCTTTGCGCCACCACGTTCGATATCAATATCGATGCGGGTAGCTCCCGCATCAAGACTGTTTTCGACCAGCTCCTTCACCACCGACGCAGGGCGCTCCACCACCTCACCGGCGGCGATTTGGTTCGCAAGCTGCGGCGGTAGAACCTGAATCGGCATGAATTCTCCTTAGTTGGTCGCGGTCATCTCACCCGGCAGCACGGCGCTGGCCGTCTGGGCTGCACCGCCCTGCGGCGCAGACTGCAGCGGATGAGCCTCAAAATATTTACGCAGACCGTTATAAATCGCTTCGGCAATTTGCTGCTGATAGCTGTCGCTGCCCAGCAAACGCTCTTCGCTGTTATTACTGATGAAGCCCGTTTCCACGAGGATCGATGGAATGTCCGGCGAACGCAGAACCCCAAGGCTCGCATGCTCCGGACGGCGTTTATGCAATGCCCCGATGCCTTGCAGCTGATTCAGTACGTTGGTGGCGACATCATACCCGACGCGCTGAGAATGACCGAACTGTAAATCGAGCACCGCCTGGCTGAGATACGGGTCAGACTGGCTGTTGGCCAGCACATCGCCCGCACCACCCAACAGTTCGGACTGCTTCTCATGCTCTTCAAGCCAGTTAGCCATTTCACTGTTCGCCCGACGGTTTGACAGCACCCACACCGATGCCCCTGTGGCGTTACGGTTTGGCGCGGCATCCGCATGAATGGAGACCAGGAAGTTAGCATTTTGCTTACGCGCCACGTCTGAGCGTCCCATAACGGAGATAAAGTAATCGCCGTCACGGGTCAATACGCCTTTAAACATCGGGTCATCGTTCAACAGCGTCCGTAGCTTACGGGCAATGGCGATGGTCACGTTTTTCTCGCGCGTACCACCTGGACCAATTGCACCCGGATCCTGCCCGCCATGACCGGCATCAATGGCGATAATCACTTTATCACCGCTGACCACACGACGCGCGCTGGCCGCCGGGCGTGTCACGGTATTACTGCTGGTGACGCCGGTGATGCGATCGTTGTCGGTTTTAAACGGATTACGCGCAGGTTCAGACGGGCGCGGGGTGTAAACCGGCTCTTCCACCCGTTTCGCCACAACCGGCGGCGGTGGCGGTGGCGGAGGCGCATCGGCATTGATGGTAAAGACCACCGTATAATTCGCGCCGTTTTGCTGCTTCACCGCCCGCGTTTTACCCTTTTCGGTCAGATCGACCACCAGGCGCAATGACTGACTGTCTTTTGGCGTACCGGAACGAATACTTTTGACCAGGTTGTTACCGCTGAACTGCAAGGGCAACCCCTGGATCACACCCGTCTGTTTGATATCCAGCGCCACGCTGCGGCTGTCTGGTTGAGAAAAAGCATATTCAGGGTCGCCCATAAAACTGAACGTGATTCGGGCCTGGCTCTCCCCGTTAGACACCTGAATATCCGAGAGGCTTGCCGCACCAGCCTGCGCGCACAGCAGCACTGTGGCAGCCAATAACCAACCTTTAACGTGATTTATCATCCCGTCATCCCTACGCTCAACCGGCTAAACGCGCCAGTAAGGAACTGCCTGATGAGGAAACAGCACTGATGCGCGCCTCACGCCCTTGTGCCTGGTAATCTAAGTGAATTTCGACATCCGGGTCAGGCAACACACCCGCACCTTGTTGCGGCCACTCCACCAGGCAGATGGCATCATTGGCAAAATAATCACGGATCCCCATAAATTCCAGCTCCTCAGGATCCGCAAGTCGGTATAAATCGAAGTGATACACCATGAGATTTTCAAGAGTGTACGGTTCTACCAGCGTGTAGGTTGGGCTTTTCACATTCCCGTTATGGCCTAACGCCTGCAAAAAACCCCGGCTGAAGGTGGTTTTACCCGCACCTAAATCACCATAAAGATAAATGACAGTCGCCCCCTGACAGGCCTGCGCCACGCGCTTGCCGAGTTCTAAAGTGGCTTGTTCATCAGGTAAAGGAATCGCTCGATTAGTCATTTTCTACGTCAATCACATCCGGGTTAACAACACGCCGCAGCGTGCAAAAAAGATCGGTGGCCAGCATACCGCGTGTGCCATACCGTGCAGCCAGGCTGTCAGCCGCCGCACCGTGAGCCACGCAGCCGGCACAGGCTGCATCATAAAGGGGAAGTTTCTGCCCGAGCAATGCGCCGATGATGCCTGAAAGCACATCGCCCATTCCGCCACTCGCCATGCCCGCATTTCCGGCATCAATAATGCCCAGTGCCTCATCGCTTGCGATGACGGTTCCCGCCCCTTTGAGAACGGCAACACCTCCGTAACGTTTTACCAGACGGCGAGCAGAAAGTAAGCGATCGCTTTCAATTTCTGCCACGCTGCAGTTAAGCAGCCGCGCGGCTTCGCCGGGGTGTGGCGTCAGGATGCGATTGTGACGCTTATCCGGGTTGATTGCCAGAAGGTTCAGCGCATCGGCATCCCAGAGCATCGGTTTACGAAAATTCTCGACCTTTTGCAGAGCCTGCTTACCCCAGGCCTGTTGCCCGAGTCCCGGGCCAATCACCACCACATCCGCCCACTCAAGACTCTCTTCAAGGGTCTGCGGCGTAAGCTCATGCACCATCAGCTCTGGTCGGGCCGTAATAATGGGCGGGATATTTTCACTGCGCGTCAGCACCCGGACCAGCCCCGCGCCGCTACGCAACGCAGCTTCCCCCGTCATCCGGATAGCGCCGGCCGTGCCGTGATCGCCGCCAATGATGACCAGCCTGCCGTGGTCGCCCTTGTGCGACGTTGGCCGACGCGGCGGCAGCCAGTGGCTAAGCTGAGTAGCATCAAAGCGGGAAAGGTGTGTCTCCTGCCCGGCAAGCCAGCTCTCCAGCCCCAGGGCGTTATGGTGCAACGAGCCCACCACATCCCTCGCTTTCCCGGTGAGTAACCCGGGCTTCAGGGCAATAAACGTGACGGTATGCGCGGCCTGGATCACCGCTCCTGGCGTCGCACCGGTTTCCGCCATCAGACCAGAGGGAATATCCAGTGCCACCACCGGCGCGGTATGGGCATTGGCGCGCGCAATCAGAGCGGCTACGTTATCACGGGGCGCACTACGTAACCCGGTGCCCAGCAGACCATCAACAATCAGATCAACATCCTCTGGCCAGACGATATCGGATGCATGAATCACTCCGCCTGCATTCAGCCAGGCTTCCCGCGCGGCGCTGGCTTCTTCCGGCAGCGGCTTATCGCTCTCCAGCGCCAGTAACGTAACGCGGAGACCTGCCGCGACCGCCAGCCGGGCGACAACGTAACCATCGCCGCCGTTATTGCCGTGTCCGCATAAAATGAGCCAGTGGCCGGATTGCGGATACGCACTACGAGCAATGTTGAATGCCGCCTCGCCCGCCCGTTGCATGAGCTCATAAAGGGTAATGCCAAGACTGTCTGCAGCCTCTTTTTCGGCGCGTCTGAGGTCATCCGCATGCCAGATGGAATGTGGTATACTTGCGGGGTTTTTCTTCACAGTATGGTCCGTCATGTCACAGCCCCTCGATCTCAATCAGTTAGCGCAAAAAATAAAACAGTGGGGTGCTGAACTGGGCTTCCAGAAGGTGGGGATCACCGACACCGATCTCTCCGCCAGCGAGCCAAAACTGCAGGCCTGGCTGGATAAACAATACCACGGCGAAATGGAGTGGATGGCGCGTCACGGCATGATGCGGGCCCGTCCACACGAGCTGTTGCCGGGTACGTTACGCGTTATCAGCGTACGCATGAATTATCTTCCCGCCAACGCGGCTTTTGCGCGTACGTTAAAAAATCCCTCTCTCGGTTACGTTAGCCGGTATGCCCTGGGGCGTGATTACCATAAGCTTCTGCGTAACCGACTAAAAAAACTCGGCGAAACTATTCAGCAGCACTGTGTTTCGCTGAATTTTAGACCGTTTGTCGACTCCGCGCCTGTTCTTGAGCGCCCTATCGCTGAAAAAGCCGGGCTTGGCTGGACTGGTAAGCACTCACTTATTCTGAGCCGCGACGCAGGATCGTTCTTTTTCCTTGGTGAACTGCTGATTGATTTACCGCTGCCGGTAGACGGCCCGGTAGAAGAAGGCTGTGGGCGCTGCGTGGCCTGTATGACTATCTGCCCAACCGGCGCTATCGTTGAGCCCTATACGGTGGATGCCCGACGCTGCATCTCTTACCTCACCATCGAACTGGAAGGGGCGATCCCTGAAGAATTCCGACCACTTATTGGCAATCGCATCTACGGCTGCGACGACTGCCAGTTAATTTGCCCGTGGAACCGTTATTCGCAGCTCACAGACGAAGAGGATTTTAGCCCGCGTAAGGCGCTGCATGCGCCACAGCTCATTGAACTGTTCGCCTGGAGTGAAGCCTGGTTCCTGAAAGTGACGGAAGGTTCGGCCATTCGCCGTATTGGCCATCTGCGCTGGCTGCGTAATGTCGCCGTTGCGCTGGGGAATGCCCCGTGGGATGAAGCGAATATCCGGGCGCTTGAGAGCCGTAGAGGTGAGCACCCACTTCTCGATGAACACATAGATTGGGCGATTGCGCAGCAAATCGAGAAGCGAAATGCCTGCGTGGTTGAGGTGCAACCACCGCAAAAACAACGCCTGGTGAGGGTGATAGAAAAAGGGCTTCCGCGGGATGCGTGAACTATTCACAGCCTGTGAATAAAATTACAAACTCAAGCAGCATCAGGGCTGGAGATGAGGTCAAGTGATCTCAATAACATTTTGAAATCAAATTTTCTCAAGCATATACAGCAAGTTACAGAGATACTATTCACCCTGCTAACTTTTCACACGGTTTCGGTCATACCCAAAATCTGTGGATAACTCTGTTTACAAGAGTATTTCGGAAGTAATAGAAAACGTCCCCAACGCATTTTATCGCTGTGGATATTTTTGATATCAAGAAGAATTTGGAGCGGGAAACGAGACTCGAACTCGCGACCCCGACCTTGGCAAGGTCGTGCTCTACCAACTGAGCTATTCCCGCTTGGGTGTTCTGAAGCTGTGCGTATCTTGCGATACTTTCAAATTTTGGAGCGGGAAACGAGACTCGAACTCGCGACCCCGACCTTGGCAAGGTCGTGCTCTACCAACTGAGCTATTCCCGCTTGGGTGTTCTGGTGCTGGCGTATCTTGCGATACTTTTCAAATTTTGGAGCGGGAAACGAGACTCGAACTCGCGACCCCGACCTTGGCAAGGTCGTGCTCTACCAACTGAGCTATTCCCGCAAATTTGTACTGCTTTTGTTGCTGTCGTAACGCGTATTTCTCTGTCGTTACGGGAGGCGCATTATACGAGAAATCCTTTTAGCTGCAACCCCCCTCAACGCGATTTTTTCGAAAATCAGTTCAAGTGCTTATTTAATCGGCAAGCTGAACAATTTAACGACAAAAACCCGGCCACGCAAGGCGCCAGGTCTCAAAATCACAGCTTAATAAAGTTTTCGCGATAGTACGCCAGCTCCGCGACGGACTCACGGATATCGTCCATCGCCTGATGCGTACCCTGCTTTTTAAAGCCATCGAGGATTTCGGGTTTCCAGCGGCGCGCCAGCTCTTTAAGGGTGCTCACGTCCAGATAACGGTAGTGGAAGTAAGACTCCAGCTCCGGCATGTACTTAAACAGGAAACGACGATCCTGGCCAATGCTATTACCACAGATAGGGGATTTGCCCGCCGGGACCCACTGTTTCAGAAACTCAAGCGTCGCCAGCTCCGCCTCGCGGTCGCCCATCGTGCTCGCCTTCACCCGTTCAACCAGCCCGCTGCCGGTGTGGGTACGCACGTTCCACTCATCCATCAACGCCAGCTGATCGTCGGACTGGTGCACCGCAATGGTTGGCCCTTCCGCCAGAATATTCAGGTTTGCATCGGTGACCAGCGTGGCAATCTCAATAATGCGATCGCGCTCGGGAT
The DNA here is from genome assembly GCF_001463365.1 of Enterobacter sp. 50793107. NCBI lineage: Bacteria > Pseudomonadati > Pseudomonadota > Gammaproteobacteria > Enterobacterales > Enterobacteriaceae > Enterobacter > Enterobacter sp. 50793107. The sequence continues at coordinate 44,568 of NZ_LNII01000018.1, forward strand.
CCAGCCCGGTCATTTCAAGATCGATCCAAATCAGGTTGTTTTCATCCGCGCTCATGTTATTTTCCACCCTTCTCGCATAACCGGCTGTAGCAGGTTAACTAGTATTAATTAGAGTGTATCATAGAGGTTTTGCCCCTTACGGGCGACCAGGAGCCAGCGCGATTGAGTAAAAATAAACTCTCCAAAGGGCAGCAGCGCCGCGTGAATGCCAATCACCAGCGCCGCCTTAAAACCACTTCGGAGAAGGTCGATTACGACGACAACCTGTTTGGTGAACCGACGGAAGGCGTCGTCATCAGCCGTTTCGGTATGCATGCCGACGTGGAATCCGCCGACGGTGAGATCCACCGTTGCAACATTCGACGGACTATCCGTTCGCTGGTCACCGGCGATCGCGTTGTCTGGCGTCCAGGTAAAGAGGCGGCGGAAGGCGTAACGGTCAAAGGTATCGTTGAAGCGGTTCACGAGCGCACGTCGGTACTTACCCGTCCCGATTTCTACGACGGGGTAAAACCCATTGCCGCCAATATCAACCAGATCGTCATCGTCTCGGCGATTTTGCCCGAGCTGTCGCTCAATATTATCGACCGCTACCTTGTTGCCTGCGAAACGTTACAGGTTGAGCCAATCATTGTTCTGAACAAGATCGATCTGCTGGATGATGAAGGTATGGACTTCGTGAATGAGCAGATGGATATCTACCGCAAGATCGGTTATCGCGTGCTGATGGTCTCCAGCTACACCAAAGATGGCCTGAAACCCTTAGAAGAAGCGCTGACCGGGCGCATCAGTATCTTTGCGGGTCAGTCCGGCGTGGGGAAATCCAGCCTGCTGAATAATCTTCTCGGTCTCCAGCAAGAAATTCTGACTAACGATGTCTCTGATGTCTCGGGCCTGGGCCAGCACACCACTACCGCTTCTCGTCTCTACCACTTCCCGCATGGCGGCGATGTGATTGACTCTCCGGGCGTGCGCGAATTCGGTTTGTGGCACCTTGAGCCGGAACAAATCTTCAACGGATTTGTCGAATTCCATGATTATTTAGGGGCTTGTAAATACCGGGACTGTAAACACGATAACGACCCGGGCTGTGCCATCCGCGAAGCGGTCGAGAAAGGTGAGATTGCGGAGACCCGCTTTGATAACTACCACCGCATTCTTGAGAGCATGGATCAGGTAAAAACGCGTAAAAACTTTTCTGATTCTGATAACTGACAACTAAGCTAAGCATCGCTAAAATCGTCCCCTTTTTTCAGGTTCCGGCTGATTACAGCCGGATCAGGAACGACAAAAAATGGCCTGGAGGCTACCTTGTTAAACGCATTTAAACTTTCGCTTCAATACATTCTGCCAAAACTGTGGCTCACTCGCCTGGCGGGCTGGGGCGCGAGCAAACGAGCGGGCTGGCTGACCAAACTGGTCATCGACCTTTTCGTAAAATATTACAAGGTCGACATGAAAGAGGCGCAGAAGCCAGATACCGCCAGCTATCGCACCTTCAACGAATTCTTCGTGCGCCCACTGCGCGACGAAGTCCGCCCGGTTGATACCGATCCTAACGTGCTGGTCATGCCTGCGGATGGCGTGATTAGCCAGCTGGGTAACATCGAAGACGACAAAATCCTGCAGGCAAAAGGCCACAACTACAGCCTGGAAGCGCTGCTGGCGGGTAACTACCTGATGGCGGATCTGTTCCGCAACGGTACCTTCGCCACCACCTATCTCTCTCCGCGTGACTATCACCGCGTGCACATGCCGTGCAACGGGATCCTGCGTGAAATGATCTACGTGCCGGGCGATCTGTTCTCCGTGAACCACCTGACCGCGCAAAACGTTCCCAACCTGTTCGCGCGTAACGAACGCGTCATCTGCCTGTTTGATACTGAGTTTGGCCCAATGGCGCAGATTCTGGTGGGTGCAACGATTGTCGGCAGCATCGAAACGGTCTGGGCTGGAACCATCACCCCACCACGTGAAGGCGTGATCAAACGCTGGACCTGGCCTGCCGGTGAAGAAGAAGGCGCGGTCGCTCTGCTGAAAGGCCAGGAGATGGGTCGCTTCAAGCTGGGTTCCACGGTTATCAACCTCTTTGCCCCTGGCAAAGTGAAGCTGGCTGAACAGCTCCAGAGCCTGTCGGTCACCAAACTCGGCCAGCCGCTGGCGGTCTCGACTGAACCTTTTGTGACGCCGGACGCAGAGCCTGCACCGCTCCCGGAAGAAGAGATCAAGGCCGAACTTGACGCCAGCCCGCTGGTTGACGACACAAAAGACGAAGGCTAACAACAGAAGGAACGCTGACGTGCGCCCGATTATCGTACTACTGATGGCCTGGTGCCTCAGCATGGGGGCGTACGCAGCGACAGCCCCCGACGCAAAACAGATAACCCAGGAACTGGAGCAGGCGAAAGCGGCAAAACCCGCTCAGCCAGAGACCGTGGAGTCGCTCCAGTCTGCACTGAATGCGCTTGAGGAGCGGAAAGGCTCCCTTGAGCGCGCTCAGCAATATCAGCAGGTTATCGACAACTTCCCCAAACTCTCGCAAACGCTACGCAATCAGTTGAGCAATCTGCGCGATGAACCGCGCGATGTGCCTGCTGGCATGACCTCTGACGCGTTGAATCAGGAGATCCTGCAGGTTAGCAGTCAGCTTCTGGAAAAGAGTCGTCTGGCACAGCAGGAGCAGGAACGCGCACGTGAAATCGCCGACTCGCTGAGCCAGCTTCCGCAACAGCAAACCGATGCCCGCCGTCAGCTCAACGAGGTTGAGCGCCGTATCGGTACCCAAACGGGTAACACACCGCAGAACCAGGCGCAAAATCTGTCGCTTCAGGCTGAATCAGCCAGACTTAAAGCACTGGTCGATGAACTGGAGCTGGCGCAGCTCTCGGCAAACAACCGCCAGGAGCTGTCGCGGATGCGCTCCGAACTGGCGCAAAAGCAGAGCGAACAGCTCGATGCTTACCTGCAGGCTTTACGTAATCAACTTAACAGCCAGCGCCAGCGTGAAGCTGAGCGCGCGCTGGAAAGCACCGAGCTGCTGGCAGAAAACAGCGATAACCTGCCAGCGGGCATCGTTGACCAGTTTAAGGTTAACCGTGAGCTCTCTGCTGCACTGAATCAGCAGGCGCAGCGTATGGATCTGGTGGCGTCCCAGCAACGTCAGGCCACCAATCAAACCCTTCAGGTTCGCCAGGCGCTCAACACCCTGCGCGAGCAGTCTCAGTGGCTGGGCTCGTCCAACCTGCTGGGAGAGGCATTACGCGCCCAGGTTTCACGCCTGCCGGAGATGCCAAAACCGCAGCAGCTGGATACCGAGATGGCACAGCTGCGTGTTCAACGCCTGCACTATGAAGACCTTCTCAATAAACAGCCGCAAATCCGCCAGATCCGTCAGGCCGATGGGCAGCCTCTCACCAGCGAGCAAAACCGTATTCTGGAAGCCCAGTTGCGGACCCAGCGCGAGCTGCTGAACTCCCTGTTACAGGGCGGGGATACGCTGATTCTGGAGCTGACCAAGCTGAAGGTCTCCAACAGTCAGCTGGAAGATGCGCTGAAAGAGGTGAACGAGGCAACGCACCGTTATCTCTTCTGGACCTCTGACGTGCGCCCAATGACCTTCTCATGGCCAATCGAGATCGTTCAGGATCTGCGCCGTTTGATCTCGCTGGATACCTTTAGCCAGCTTGGAAAAGCCAGCGTGATGATGCTCACCAGCAAAGAGACCATTTTCCCTCTTCTGGGCGCGTTGATTCTGGTGGGCTTTAGCATTTACTCACGCAGACACTTCACCCGCTTCCTGGAACGCTCCAGCGCCCGGGTGGGTAAGGTTACGCAGGATCACTTCTGGCTGACGCTGCGTACCGTGTTCTGGTCAATACTTGTCGCCTCGCCGCTGCCGGTCCTGTGGATGACGCTCGGTTATGGACTGCGGGAGGCCTGGCCCTACCCGCTCGCGGTCGCCATTGGCGATGGCGTGACCGCTACCGTCCCCCTGCTGTGGGTAGTGATGATTTGCGCCACGTTTGCGCGACCGAATGGTCTGTTCATTGCTCACTTTGGCTGGCCGCGTAACCGCGTGGCGCGCGCCATGCGTTACTACCTGATGAGCATCGGGCTGATTGTGCCGCTGATTATGGCACTGATCATGTTTGATAATCTCAATGACCGGGAGTTTTCGGGATCGCTGGGCCGTCTCTGCTTTATGTTGATATGCGGTGCGCTGGCCATCGTCACGCTCAGCCTGAAACGGGCTGGTATACCGCTCTATCTGGATAAAACCGGCAGCGGCGACAACATGTTTAACCGCATGCTCTGGAACCTGCTGCTGTGCGCCCCCCTGGTTGCCATGCTGGCAGCAGCGGTGGGTTACCTGGCGACCTCGCAGGCACTGCTGGCGCGACTGGAAACCTCCGTTGCCATCTGGTTCCTGCTGCTGGTGATCTATCACGTCATCCGCCGGGGGATGTTGATCCAGCGACGCCGTCTGGCGTTTGACCGCGCCAAGCACCGTCGGGCAGAGATCCTCGCCCAGCGTGCGCGAGGCGAGGATGAGCCAAACCACGTCAACAGCACCGAAGGCACGATAGATGCGGACGAGGTTGAGCTGGATCTCGACGCAATCAGCACCCAGTCTCTGCGTCTGGTACGCTCCATCCTGATGCTGATTGCGCTGCTGTCGGTGATCTTCCTGTGGTCAGAAATCCACTCCGCGTTTGGTTTCCTGGAGAACATCTCGCTGTGGGATGTGACGTCCACGGTGCAGGGTGTGGAGAGCCTGGAGCCCATAACCTTAGGTGCGGTGCTGATTGCCATTCTGGTGTTGATCATCACCACGCAGCTGGTGCGTAATTTCCCGGCACTGCTGGAGCTGGCGCTGTTGCAGCACCTGGATTTAACCCCCGGTACGGGCTATGCCATTACCACCATCACCAAATACCTGATTCTGCTCTTTGGCGGGATGGTTGGATTCTCCATGATTGGTATTGAGTGGTCTAAATTGCAGTGGCTGGTTGCCGCGCTGACGTTTGGTCTGGGCTTTGGCATGCAGGAGATTTTCGCTAACTTTGTGTCCGGCCTGATTATCCTGTTTGAAAAACCGATTCGTATTGGCGATACGGTGACGATCCGCGATCTGACAGGCAGCATCACCAAAATCAACACCCGCGCCACCACGATCAGCGACTGGGATCGCAAAGAGATCATCGTGCCCAACAAGGCGTTTATCACCGAGCAGTTTATCAACTGGTCGCTGTCAGACTCCGTCACGCGTGTGGTGCTGACGGTACCGGCGCCCTCGGATGCCAACAGTGAAGAGGTCACACAGATCCTCTACACCGCCGCCGAACGCTGCACGCTGGTCCTTGATAACCCGGCGCCGGAAGTGTTCCTGGTCGATCTCCAGCAGGGTATCCAGATTTTCGAATTACGTATTTACGCCGCCGAAATGGGGCACCGTATGCCGCTGCGCCATGAGATCCACCAGCTGATTTTGGCTGGCTTCCGTGAGCACGGTATTGATATGCCGTTCCCACCGTTCCAGATGCGTCTGGAAAGCCTGGACGGACTTAAGACAGGAAAAACATTAACCTCTGCGGCGCGTAAACGCCCGGCGGGGAGTTTGTAAGCCAGCCAGTACCCCCTCTCCCGTGGGAGAGGGGGTACTGCCGTCAGGCTCGATCGACGGTAAAAGCAATCACATCGCCCAGCTGTTCCGCGCCCAGCGCCAGCATCACCAGACGATCCACACCCAACGCCACGCCAGAACAATCCGGCAGACCCGCTTTCAGGGCCTCCAGCAGGTTAGTATCAATAGGCTGCTGCGGCAGACCGCGCGCGGCGCGCTTGCGGTTATCCTGCTCAAAACGCTGCTGCTGTTCGCGGGCGTCGGTCAGTTCGTGGAAGCCATTCGCCAGCTCAATGCCCTTGTAATAGACCTCAAAACGCTCCGCCACGCGGTGATCTTCAGTGCTGATCTGCGCCAGAGAAGCTTGGCTTGCCGGGAAGTGGTAGACGAAAGTCGGACGATCTTTGCCAATCTGCGGTTCAACCCCAAAGGTGAAGAGCAGTTGCAGCAGCGTGTCGCGATCTTCTTCAGTATCCGCCACGTTGCTCAGATCCAGTTTTGCCGCGACTTCGCGCAGCTGGGTTTTGTCCGCTGACAGTGGATCAATTTCCAGATAACGCTGGAAAGCCTGCTGATAAGAGAGCGTTTCCGCTTCTGAGCAGTCGAGAACCTGCTGCAGCAGATCGTCTACCTCGTTCATCAGGCGGTACATATCGTAATGCGGACGGTACCACTCCAGCATGGTGAATTCCGGATTATGGTGACGCCCCATCTCTTCATTACGGAAACTGCGGCACAACTGATACACCGGGCCACACCCTGCCGCCAGCAGGCGTTTCATGTGGTATTCCGGGCTGGTCATCAGCCAGAGGTTCATGCCCTGTGAATGGCCGGGGCCAACAAAACGGGTTTCAAACGGCACCAGATGAATATCCGTTACCGTAGCCTGACTCATGCACGGCGTTTCCACCTCAAGGACTCCGCGGTCGGCAAAGAAGCGGCGGATCTCCGCCATAATTGCAGCGCGTTTCAGCAGATTGGGGATGGATGCGCTCGGCTGCCAGGTGGCCGTTTCGCTCATGGGTAATTCTCCGATTTCAGACAAGGGCACGAAGTCTACTCGTTAGCACGGACAGAGACAAATTTTGCGCAATAAAAATCGCATTTCATTTAGGGCAACTATCACGTGACGGAATTCATCATTCACGATGATAAATCACCGCACAGAACAGCAAAAAAATCGAACACGTCAAATTTCCCTGCCGTTCGCGCGGTTATACTTCTTTACCCATAAAGGAGCAGTGGAAACGCTTTCGCAATCGTCCTTGCGGACAGGTGGGCTACCTTTAGTTTATCGCGTTGCGAAATAACAAAAATCTGGAGGAATGTCGTGCAAACTTTTCAAGCCGATCTTGCCGTAATAGGCGCTGGCGGAGCGGGATTACGTGCTGCGATTGCTGCAGCACAGGCTAATCCCAACGCTAAAATCGCACTGATTTCAAAAGTCTATCCGATGCGCAGCCACACGGTTGCCGCAGAAGGAGGATCCGCCGCCGTTGCGCAGGATCATGACAGCTTCGAATACCATTTCCACGACACGGTTGCAGGGGGCGACTGGCTTTGCGAACAGGATGTCGTTGACTACTTTGTACATCACTGTCCAACGGAGATGACCCAGCTTGAACAGTGGGGCTGCCCGTGGAGCCGCCGTCCGGACGGCAGCGTCAACGTTCGTCGCTTCGGCGGAATGAAAATTGAACGCACCTGGTTTGCCGCTGATAAGACCGGCTTCCATATGCTGCACACCCTGTTCCAGACCTCCCTTCAGTTCCCACAAATCCAGCGTTTTGACGAACATTTTGTCCTCGATATTCTGGTCGATGACGGTCACGCGCGCGGTCTGGTGGCGATGAACATGATGGAAGGCACGCTCGTGCAGATCCGAGCTAACGCGGTAGTGATGGCAACGGGCGGCGCGGGCCGGGTTTACCGCTACAACACCAACGGCGGCATCGTCACCGGTGACGGTATGGGCATGGCGCTCAGCCACGGCGTACCGCTGCGCGATATGGAATTTGTCCAGTATCACCCTACCGGCCTGCCGGGTTCCGGCATTCTGATGACGGAAGGTTGCCGCGGCGAAGGCGGTATTCTGGTCAACAAGAATGGGTACCGTTATCTGCAGGATTACGGCATGGGCCCGGAAACGCCGCTCGGTGAGCCGAAAAACAAATACATGGAGCTCGGCCCGCGCGACAAAGTGTCTCAGGCCTTCTGGCATGAGTGGCGCAAAGGCAACACGATCTCCACGCCGCGTGGCGATGTGGTCTACCTCGATCTGCGTCACCTCGGCGAGAAGAAACTGCTGGAACGTCTGCCGTTCATCTGCGAGCTGGCAAAAGCCTACGTGGGTGTCGACCCGGTGAAAGAGCCGATTCCGGTACGCCCAACAGCGCACTACACCATGGGTGGGATTGAAACCGACCAGCAGTGTGAAACGCGCATCAAAGGGTTGTTCGCCGTCGGCGAATGCTCCTCTGTCGGCCTGCACGGTGCCAACCGTCTCGGGTCAAACTCGCTGGCGGAGCTGGTTGTCTTTGGCCGCATGGCGGGCGAACGCGCAATGGAGCGTGCCGCAACGGCGGGCGAAGCCAACGGCGCAGCACTGGACGCGCAGGTCGCTGACGTTGAGAAACGGCTGAAGGATCTGGTCAACCAGGAAGGCAACGAAAACTGGTCGAAAATCCGCGACGAAATGGGCATGTCGATGGAAGAGGGCTGCGGTATCTACCGTACACCAGAGCTGATGCAGAAAACTGTCGATAAGCTGGCGGAACTGCAGGAGCGTTTCAAACGCGTGCGCATCACCGACACCTCCAGCGTGTTCAACACCGACCTGCTTTATACCATCGAGCTCGGTCACGGCCTGAACGTCGCGGAATGTATGGCGCACTCTGCGCTGGCACGCAAAGAGTCACGCGGGGCACATCAGCGTCTTGATGAGGGCTGCACCGAGCGTGACGACGTCAATTTCCTGAAACACACCCTCGCCTGGCGCGACGCGGATGGCACCACTCGTCTGGACTACAGCGACGTGAAGATCACAACGCTGCCACCGGCTAAACGCGTTTACGGCGCAGAAGCAGAAGCCGCCGAGAAGAAGGAGAAGGCGAATGGCTGAGATGCAAACACTGAAAGTTGAAGTGGTGCGCTACAACCCGGAAGTGGACACCGCGCCACACAGCGCTTTCTATGAAGTGCCCTATGACGAGCAAACCTCTCTGCTGGATGCGCTCGGCTATATCAAGGATAACCTGGCACCGGACCTGAGCTACCGCTGGTCCTGCCGCATGGCCATCTGCGGCTCCTGCGGCATGATGGTGAACAAAGTACCGAAACTGGCCTGTAAAACCTTCCTGCGTGATTACACCAAAGGCATCAAGGTTGAAGCGCTGGGCAACTTCCCGATTGAGCGCGATCTGGTGGTCGATATGACCCACTTTATCGAAAGCCTGGAAGCCATTAAGCCGTACATCATTGGCAACCCGCGCACGCCGGATCAGGGACCGAATACCCAGACACCCGCCCAGATGGCGAAATACCATCAGTTCTCCGGGTGCATCAACTGCGGTCTTTGCTACGCCGCGTGTCCACAGTTTGGCCTGAACCCTGAGTTCATCGGCCCGGCGGCGATCACGCTGGCGCACCGCTACAACGAGGATAGCCGCGACCACGGTAAAAAAGAACGTATGCCGCAGCTTAACAGCCAGAACGGCGTCTGGAGCTGTACTTTTGTGGGCTACTGCTCCGAAGTCTGTCCGAAGCACGTCGACCCGGCCGCCGCTATTCAGCAGGGTAAAGTGGAAAGCTCGAAAGACTTTCTTATCGCCACCCTGAAACCACGCTAAGGAGTGCATGATGACGACTAAACGCAAAGCCTACGTGCGGCCGATGCCGTCCACCTGGTGGAAGAAACTGCCGTTTTATCGCTTCTATATGCTGCGTGAAGGCACTGCGGTGCCTGCGGTCTGGTTCAGCCTTGAACTGATGTATGGCGTCTTTGCCCTCAAACATGGTCCTGAAACCTGGGCCAGTTTTGTCGGGTTCCTGCAAAACCCGATCATCGTGATCCTGAACCTGATTGTGCTCGCAGCCGCCCTGCTTCATACCAAAACCTGGTTTGAACTGGCGCCAAAAGCGGCGAATATTATCGTTAAAGGCGAAAAAATGGGGCCAGAGCCGGTCATTAAAGGGCTTTGGGCAGTGACGGCAGTGGTCTCTGTGGTCATTCTGTTTGTCGCACTGTTCTGGTAAGGAGACTATTGTGATCAATCCAAATCCAAAACGTTCAGACGAGCCGGTCTTCTGGGGCCTCTTTGGCGCAGGCGGCATGTGGAGTGCCATCATTGCGCCTGTCATTATCCTGCTGGTCGGCATTATGCTGCCGCTGGGTCTGTTCCCCGGTGATGCGCTGAGTTATGAGCGCGTCCTGGCATTTGCAGGTAGCTTTATTGGCCGGGTATTCATCTTCCTGATGATTGTCCTGCCGCTGTGGTGCGGCCTGCACCGTATCCATCATGCGATGCATGATCTGAAGATCCACGTACCGAGCGGTAAATGGGTGTTCTACGGTCTGGCAACTATCCTGACCGTGGTCACACTGATTGCCGTAGTCACTATCTGACACACCAGGCCCGCCCTCCGGCGGGCCTGTTATTTCTGCATCTTCCCCACCAGCCACTGAGCAAATTCACGCATTGCCGGGGTTTGGGCGCGTGACTGCAGCCGCGTTAGCCAGTAACTGCCAAGATCAATCTGCGTCGTAAACGGCTGCACAATGCGCTCGCTGTTCAGCAGATGGGTAAACATATCGACAGGAGCGATAGCAATGCCTGTGCCTGTCTGTGCGGCCTCCAGCATAGTGACCGACGAATCAAACACCATCACCCGATGCGTGGGTGAAGGCGGGTTTTCTCCGGCGGCCTGCATCCAGGCTGTCCACTCGTCGCGCCGGTAAGAGCGCAGCAGGGTAAACTTCAGGATATCGGCAGGGGTTTGCAGCGCGGCTGCAATGTCAGGCGTGCAAAGTGGTGCCAGCGGCGCTGAACAGAGGAACGTCGCCTCCGTGCCGTGCCACGCTCCCCCACCGTAGCGAATGGTGTAATCAAGCCCTTCCGCTGCCGGATCGACGCGATTGTTGTGCGTGGAAAGCTGAAGATCGATATGCTGATAACTGCGACGGAAATCATCCAGCTGTGAGAATAACACCCCAGTGGCAAAGGTCCCCACCACGCCAATTTTCAGCTTCTCCTGCGCCCGATGGTTAGCAAAGCGATCCAGCATGCCTGCGATACGATCGAAGGAGTCATTCAGCACCGGCAGCAGATTCTCGCCTTCGGTGGTTAACATCAACCCGCGCGAAACGCGGACAAACAGCTGGCAGTTAAGGTGTTGTTCCAGTGCCTTCACGTGCTGGCTAATCGCGGAATGGGTCACATTCAGCTCAATCGCAGCATGAGTAAAACTGAGGTGCCTGGCGGCGGCTTCGAACGCCCGAAGCGAATTAAGAGGGAGATAGCTGCGTGTCATGGTCCCTTCCGTTAGAAAAATTAACAGCTAATGCTAAATTTAACCGTTTGTCAGCCTCAGTCAAATCACCCAGACTACGAACGTCTGACGGGCCCGGACATCCCCTTGATTCGCTATTACGGAAGATAACTGATGATGAAAAAATCCCTAAGCTGCGCCCTGCTGCTCAGCGTTGCTTGCTCTGCTTTTGCCGCGCCGATGTCAGAAAAACAGCTGGCTGACGTCGTGGAACGTACCGTTACGCCCCTGATGAAGGCGCAGGCCATACCCGGTATGGCCGTGGCCGTCATTTATCAGGGCCAGCCACACTATTTTACTTTCGGTAAAGCAGACGTCGCGGCGAATAAGCCCGTCACGCCGCAAACCTTATTTGAACTGGGCTCCGTCAGTAAAACCTTTACTGGCGTGCTGGGTGGCGATGCCATTGCCCGCAAAGAGATTTCTCTGGCCGACCCGGTCACGAAATATTGGCCTGAATTGACGGGCAAGCAGTGGCAAGGCATTCGCCTGCTAGACCTGGCAACCTATACCGCAGGCGGATTGCCGTTGCAGGTACCGGATAATGTCACCGATAACGCCTCTCTGCTGCGTTTCTACCAGTCCTGGCAGCCAAAGTGGGCCCCGGGTACCACGCGTCTGTACGCCAACACCAGCATCGGTTTGTTTGGCTCACTGGCCGTTAAACCGTCCGGCATGCGCTTCGAGCAGGCCATGGCGGAGCGGGTCTTTAAGCCCCTGAAACTCAACCATACGTGGATAAACGTTCCACACGCTGAAGAGTCGCACTACGCATGGGGTTATCGTGAGGGAAAAGCGGTTCACGTTTCGCCTGGTATGCTGGATGCAGAAGCCTATGGCGTGAAATCTAACGTCAAAGATATGGCGAGCTGGGTGATGGCCAATATGGCACCTGAGACACTCCCGCCGTCCACTCTGCAGCAGGGTATTGCGCTGGCGCAGTCTCGCTACTGGCGCGTGGGTGCCATGTATCAAGGGTTAGGCTGGGAGATGCTCAACTGGCCGGTCGACGTCAAAACCGTGGTGGATGGCAGCGACAATAAGGTCGCACTGGCGCCGTTGCCGGTCGCAGAAGTGAATCCTCCGGCTCCGCCAGTAAAAGCCTCCTGGGTGCATAAAACGGGCTCTACGGGTGGGTTTGGCAGCTACGTGGCGTTTATTCCTGAAAAGCAGATCGGTATTGTGATGCTCGCAAATAAAAGCTATCCGAACCCGGTACGGGTGGAAACGGCTTACCGTATTCTCGAGACGCTACAGTAAACCTTTGCCGGGTGGTGGCTTCGCTTACCCGGCGAAACACTCCGCACAATCTTCCGCAATTTCCCTGCTGTCATCTACACTTAACAAAAAACAGTAAGGAAACTCCTATGCGCATTCTGCCTGTTATCGCCGCGGTGACAGCCGCGTTTTTAGTGGTTGCCTGCAGTTCCCCTACCCCTCCCTCCGGCGTCACTGTTGTAAGCAATTTCGACGCTCAACGTTTCCTCGGAACCTGGTATGAAATCGCCCGGCTCGACCATCGGTTTGAGCGGGGGTTAGAGAAAGTCACAGCACATTACAGTTCGATGGACGACGGGGGTATTCAGGTGATCAACCGTGGATACAATCCGGATCGGCAGATGTGGCAACAGTCGACGGGAAAAGCGTACTTTACCGGCGACCCGCGCCGGGCCGCGCTAAAAGTCTCGTTCTTTGGCCCGTTCTATGGCGGGTACAATGTCATCGCCCTCGACAGAGAGTACCGCCATGCGCTGGTCTGCGGGCCGGATCGCGACTATTTATGGATACTCTCCCGCACGCCCACCATTTCGTCAGAGATGAAACAGCAGATGCTTGACGTTGCGACCCGGCAAGGGTTTGATGTGTCAAAACTCATCTGGGTAGAACAACCGCATTAGTGGGCGCTGAGTTTCAGCCCAATGATACCGCACACAATCAACGCGAGGCTGGCGATACGCGCCAGACTCGCCGACTCTCCCAGCAGCAAAATCCCGGTAATCGCCGCGCCCACTGCACCAATGCCCGTCCAGACAGCATAGGCCGTCCCCACCGGCAAAGAGCGCATCGCCCAGGAGAGCAGCACAATACTCACAATCATGGCGGTAACGGTAATCACGCTGGGTGTCAGGCGGGTAAATCCGTGGGTGTACTTCAGACCAATTGCCCAAACCACTTCGAGCAGACCGGCGATAACAAGAATAATCCAGGACATTTCAGGCTCCTTAACTTAACTGCAAGTTGGGGCCGTCCCCGGTGAACGAAACGCTTACGGGTCGTCCCGTAAGGCATAGATTAGGTCACTTATTTTGGTTAACGAACGATTTTTTTTCAATCCCTTTGTGCTGAACCTGTTAAGGCAAGAAATAGCCTCAGTATGGCGCGTAGTTCAGGCATTTATCACTCATCCGACTTCTCTATCATGATGTGCTTTCTGATGGCAGGAAGCCAAACCACTAGCCGACTGCGAATCTATTATGTTCAAAATTCTTTTGATTGACCGATGTCACTTCACCCGCGCGGGGTTTGAAGCATGGCTCAATCATTCCGGTTTGTTTCCCGGGCACTTCGTCGTGACCGGGCTGAATAATCTCATCCTCGCCAGAGAGCATATTCTGCAGTGGGATCCATCGGTGGTTATCGCCGATCTGCACGGCTTTATGCAGGACATTCACCATTTCCAGCAGCTTTCTTCCCTGCTGAACGCCAGTGAAAAAGTGCCTTTCATTTTGCTGCAATCGGGGGAGGATAAAGAGATGGCAGGCTTTCTGTCCCAATTTCCGATATGGGCTTCGCTTACCAAAAATGCCGGACTGGAGACGCTGGCGACGGTCATCAACGACGCCCTGACGACTCGCGCAAGCGTTGAGATCCCTGCGGTCGCGGCCCCCCTGCTCACTCGCCAGGAGGAGAAGGTGTTGACGCTGTGGATGGATGGCGCAAGCAATCAGAAGATTGCCACTCACCTGAGTATCAATGGAAAAACGGTCTATACCTATAAGCGAAATATCCGCATGAAATTGCATATGGATACGCGCTTTTCCCCGTTTTTATCTCTGCAGGAATCAGAAAACTGACGGTACGAAACCCGTCCGGGCCCGTACCGTTTTTAAATTACTGCTGAGCTTTTGTTGCCGCGCCGGAGATTGCACTACCGCCTTCAGAAATGTCCTGACCAACGCCGCGCGTGGTATTACAGGCCGTTAATACTGAAGAAAGTACCAGAACTGAAAAGATCGCTGCAATTGTCTTCTTAACCATAATATCTTCCTTTTATAGCCAGAGTTGTTTTGTGTATAGCAACTTAAGAATAGACAAGATCCCGCCAGTTGACGGAAAAGGAAGCATTTTTAGGAAAATTAGACGGGATTAGCTGGCGGCGTGAGAAATGATATGGCCGAGATCCTGGATATCCTCCCCCATTCCACGTGTGGTATTACAGCCGGAAAGCAACGCGCTGGACAGCGCTAACAGAAGCAGAATTTTAACGGTGCGTTTCATCATCCCTGCCTGCAAAAATCAGGCGCAGCAACGCTGCGCCTTAACACTTACTTCACGCGAGATACGTATTCGCCGGAGCGGGTATCCACTTTGATCACTTCGCCAGTCTGTACGAACAGTGGCACTTTAACCACGGCACCGGTAGACAGTTTCGCTGGCTTACCACCTGTACCGGCGGTGTCACCTTTCAGACCTGGGTCAGTTTCAACGATTTCCAGTTCAACGAAGTTCGGTGGGGTAACCGCGATAGGCTGGCCGTTCCACAGGGTCACGATGCACTCAGCCTGATCCAGCAGCCATTTGTCGCTATCGCCAATGGCTTTAGCGTCAGCAGACAGCTGTTCGAACGTTTCGTTGTTCATGAAGTGCCAGAACTCACCGTCGTTGTACAGGTAAGTCAGGTTCATATCGACAACATCAGCGCCTTCAGCGGAGTCAGTAGACTTGAAGGTTTTTTCGACACGGGTACCGGTCAGCAGGCGGCGCAGCTTAACGCGTGCAAATGCCTGGCCTTTACCTGGTTTAACGAATTCGCTGGCTTCAACCGCATACGGTTCGCCGTCCAACATGATTTTAAGACCAGCACGAAAATCGTTGCTATAGTACGTTGCCATAAGGCCCTCTAAATTTGTTAACTGGTAGCTTAGCCACAAAATGGCGCATATTGTAACCCTAAACACCCCGTCCAGAGAAGATTGGTTATCGCAACTTGCCGATGTAATCACCAGTCCTGATGAATTACTGCGTCTTCTTGAGCTCGAACAGCATACCGATTTGCTGGCCGGCCGGGAGGCGAAGCGGCTTTTCGCCCTGCGCGTTCCCCGCGCGTTTGTTGCCCGTATGGAGAAAGGCAATCCTGAGGATCCATTATTAAAACAGACGCTTACCGCACAGGAAGAGTTCATTACGGCACCCGGCTATAGCACCGATCCGCTGGAAGAGCAGAACAGCGTGGTACCCGGTTTGCTGCACAAGTATCTGAACCGTGCGCTGCTGCTGGTGAAAGGTGGCTGTGCGGTAAATTGCCGTTATTGCTTCCGTCGACACTTCCCGTATGCCGAAAATCAGGGCAATAAACGCAACTGGCAGGTCGCGCTGGACTATATCGCCGCCCATTCTGAGCTGGATGAGATCATTTTTTCCGGTGGCGATCCGCTGATGGCGAAAGATCATGAGCTGGACTGGCTGCTGACCCAGCTTGAAGCCATTCCGCATATTAAGCGCCTGCGCATACACAGCCGTCTGCCGATTGTTATTCCGGCACGTATCACTGACGGACTGGTCTCACGCCTGGAGCAGTCCCGCCTGCAGGTGCTGCTGGTGAACCATATCAATCACGCCAATGAAATTGATGATGCATTTCGTGCGGCAATGGTGCGTTTACGCAAGGCAGGCGTGACGCTTCTGAACCAGAGCGTGCTGCTGCGCGGCGTAAATGATAATGCCCACGTGCTGGCGGACCTCAGCAATGCGCTGTTTGATGCGGGAGTGATGCCCTATTACCTGCACGTGCTGGATCGCGTTCAGGGTGCGGCCCATTTCATGGTGACGGATGAAGAAGCCCGGCAGATCGTGCGTGAACTGTTAACGCTGGTGTCAGGCTATATGGTGCCGAAACTGGCGCGTGAGATTGGCGGTGAACCGAGCAAGACGCCGCTGGATTTGCAGCTAAGACAGCGCTAGTTTCCCCTCAGCCTAACCCTCTCCCGGTGGGAGAGGGAAAAAGGCAATCAGTTCGGGCACTTATAGACCTGGCCATTCATCTGGCTGGCGGTTGGCACGAAGCTGGATAACATTCCCTGCGTCGGGCTGCTTACCCCGTAAATCACGTTGCCACCCATCGCCGCGGCCTGATTACGCAGGGCATTGGCCGCGCCACGCATAGAGCCGCCCTCTTCGCCGTGCTGACCCGACATCCAGTTGCTTTGCTCACCGGTTGCCGTGCCTAAAAACTGGCACTCGTTACCCGGCTTATCTTCCACAAAGCAAACGCCCTGACCCGCTGCAGTCAGCTCATTGCTGGAGCTACAACCCGCCAGCAGCAATGCTGCTCCTACAATCCCTGCACAGACTTTTACGCGCATGTTATTCCTCGTTTTCAATAAGCTGGACAGTAGTTGTCCGTGTGTAAACCTTATACTAAAAAGATGACCAAAAGAAAAACCTCCGTGCGTTTCTGCGAGATATCAAGCACGAATGGTGCCTTCGCCTCCCCTAAATGAATTCTGATAATCACCCCGCGGATATCGTTTTTTTATGCTTTTTCGTTTTTAGTGACAGGCCACCGGCTTATTTTTTGCGCGTGTGGTGACAGGGAAACATAAAAACAGGAGGCAACATGAGTGAAGTATCCCCGAATCAGGGGAAAGTGACGTGGGTAGGGTATCTCGCTTTCTTTCTAACCATCATTTTCTTTTCTGGCTTTTTCGCCAAAGCCACCGAATGGTGGCGAGTCTTTGATTTCACCGTGCTGAACGGCACATTTGGTCAGGTTAACGGCGAAGGCGCCGCAAGCGTCTCTTTTCGCGGCACAGGCGGTACCGGCGCAAACGATGGCTTTCTGTTTGCGCTGGAACTTGCACCTTCTGTCATTTCTTTCTCTTATCCACATCTCCC
>NZ_LNII01000019.1:0-729 GCF_001463365.1 Enterobacter sp. 50793107
CAATGGGAACGCGTGTCGGTTCCAGCCGCGCATCAAGATTCTCGGAGGTGATGTTTTTAATGGCATTGCTGACATTACGAAGGGGCAGGTGCCCCTGACGGACAGCAATGCGAATGATCAGAACAATCAGCAGGCTTATCACGACGGCAATCGCAATCAGATTTTTTTTCAGCGCATCGAGGTAATGGAGATGGAAATTAATGGAGAGGCCAGTCAGCATGACATAGTTCTGCTGTTTGCCCTGAAATGTCGCCTGGCCAGAGGAGGCGATAACCCGGTACGTTTCCATCTTCATTCCGGACCCGGTATCCATCGCTCTCGCAGTATCCTCCACCGTCCAGAGAAAGACATCCCGTGCGCGGCTGTGCTCGCTAAAATCGGCTGAATTCACGGCCGGGCGTAGTGCTGCCCCCTGCGCAGAGCTGTACAGCACCTCACCCCGGGGATTGAGGAGCAAAAGGGCAACGTTGCGGTAGCTGGCGATCGATTCCTTTATTTTGCTTACTTTTTTTTCATCCGGATCTGCCGGGGACTGGAGTATACGGCTCAGTGTGGTGCTGATTTGTTGCAGATCGCTGACATCCTGCTCGGCAAAATGCTTTTCAACAGAATGCAGCATAAACCAGGTGAAGGCGATAAACGCCAGTATTGTGGACAGGCTGATAAAAAAGGTCAGCCGCAGAGCGAGTGAGAAAGGTCGTCTGGACGGTTTGCTATGCATCCGGGATC
>NZ_LNII01000020.1:0-6953 GCF_001463365.1 Enterobacter sp. 50793107
ACCCGGGATTCGTCACAGGAATATATGGCTGGCATGAAAGACATGCATGACAAAATGATGGCTGCCGTAAATGAATCCGATCCCGACAAGGCTTTTGCGAAAGGCATGGTAGCGCACCATGAAGGGGCAATAGCAATGGCTGAGACCGAGCTAAAATACGGAAAAGATCCGGAAATGAGAAAGCTCGCACAGGACATCATTAAAGCTCAAAAAGGTGAAATTGAGCAGATGAATAAATGGCTTGATAGTCAAAAGTAAACATTGCAGAAATGTCACGACAAGCGTGATTTTACATCGCTCCTGGGCACGGGAGTCTGTTAATCTTTATATAATTCAAACCCGATTAATTTCGGGTTTTGTATTTTCACGCGCCAAATCGGTAACTACCAGGAAATAATGACCGTCTCTGCAAGCAAGGTAAAAGCATTACTATTGAATAACACTCACCTGTTCTCACCTTTATAATAGCGAATCAAATCCTCCAGAGATATATCGATAGCTACCTGTTTTAATAACTCCTTTCTCTCATTATATATTTTCTCAAGCATTTCTTCATATCCCTGGCCGAGGTGAATTTGCTTATGGCAATTGCAACACAGCGATATTATATTTTCTTCGACGTCAAGCGAAGTGTTAAAATCATCCTGCATGGACATAGGTACAATGTGATGAGGTTCAGTATAATTCAGGGAAGAGTTACGCCTTCTGAAGGTTGGGTGTTCACCATCGACTTCACATCTGTAACCTGCTTTGTTCAGTGCATTTTTCGAAACCCCTTTATTTCTTGGGTACGAGACGCCATTTTTTACTTCAATTGCATGTTTCTTTGGTTTAGCTTCCCCTGTATATTCAAATGCCTGGGCGATATCAAATGTATTATTCGCTTCCATGGCGTTGATCAACTCATCGTCTGAGTAATACTCATTGATGGTTATTTCTTCCACACCAAATAAATCCAGCTCTTTAATTGCCTGAACAAGTTCATCACGAATAGTCCATAAGTATCTTTTTGGTTTTTCACCGGTTTCTTTACTCTTCATGACTGTAATGAATTTTGTGCCAGGTGCTATATTCCCGATCCCTTTAACTTCAAACCTTCCTAGCTCTTTTTGAACTCTACCACCGAGCCCGTTAATAACGCCATTAGCACTCATACTGTGCTGGTCGTACTTTTTGCCTATATCAAAACATGTGCAGGAATGATTTGGTTCAATATACCATTTTTTTAACGCCTCAATACTTTTAGAGTCAAAAACCTTTTCATTCATTAACAGATTTTTCCATTCTTCCACACTGATATCAATGTCGCAGACGTACTCCCCGTCAATTACCTGGCAAATCTTATAGATCACGATCTATCCCCCCTGTAATAAAAAAATCATCACAATACACAGTCCGTTACCCGGTATGAGTGCAGTCAGGTAACATCTGCAGTATGCCATATTTTCAGCTCTGGTAAATCAGAAAAACCATTGTCATGGCATCTCAAATTAAATTATTTCTGAAATTACTAAACTTCAGCATCCATCACCGACTATACCATGTTTTCTGTCTGGCCCAGATATAATGGACAGTTAGTTCCGCTCATTATCCGCGATGATGAAATAGTCTCCGGCCAACAAAACCGTACAATGTTTTCAATGACCTGCACTTTTAACTGAACAAGTGAAAAACCATTCAGAACTTAAAATGTTAACAATAATTTCATGCTGGCGTGTATGCCACATTATTCACATTTTGCGAATGAAAATAACTGGCATAATTGAATTTAATGATAATGTTACATATTGTCAGCCAGGTTCCGGAAAGCGAGAACCGGAACCGCACCTGTCCAGCCGGTATTTCCGTCGATGACCCTCGCTTTTTACTGATTTGTGCCCGACTGAGAAATCGGTAACTCAGTTTCGGAATCGGCGCAGATGAGTTTCCGGAACAAAATAAATGTTGCCGCGCGCCCGTGAGCATGCCACGTACAGCCTGTTACGGGACGATGGTGGAAGGGCTGCCAGTTCCTGACGGGTCAGAAGCTTCCAGTGGGCGGGCCCCATCACAATGCAGACATCCTGAAAGTGATCGAGCCCTTTGCTGACGCCCCAGTTCATGGAATAGCAGCCGTAACGGTGATGCTCACGATAGAAGAGCTTAATCACCGTATTATCGGCGTGCAGGGCGGCTGTGCGCTCTGCATCTGTGATCGTTTCAATCAGGGTGGCATGTATCCCATGGGCAGCGATACGGATGTTCAGTTGCCCGGTGATAAACTCGCACACCGAAGTCGAGCAACGCCATGTTCGGTTGAGCGTGTTACGGTCAACCATGAAACCTGCTGCGGCGAAGCGGGCCTCATATCGCGTAATGTCATCGTGCAGCGCTGAATTAACGTTGCCGTCACGGCTTGTATCAAAGGTATGCTGATAAAAATCACCGCAACACAGCACAGTGATTTCCGCACGGCAGAGCTCCAGCAGAAAATCAAAGTCATGTCCGGCAAAGTCCTGGACTTCATCGACAAGCAGTTCATCGTAGTAACGGGCAAGCCGGGTACGGATATCCGGCAGCAGCCCCCGGGCTGTCAGCAAGTGTGCGAGCCTCCGGTGATATAGCCGTCCGGCGGGATCCTGATAATGCCGGGCATTCGTGCGCGGTATTCCGGGAGGGGGTCGGTCGAAGCTCAGGCCACGCGATGCCAGCCGCTCCTGCAGGAAAGGCCGGAAGCAAAAACCGTGCAGAAACTCAAACCAGGTCATCACCCTGATCCCGTCCGGGATAAAGCCAAAACGTCTGATAATCTGCGCCCGCAGATGCGCTTCATTATTCACGGTGAAGGTCAGGATCAGCGTTCTCCGGTCCTCACTCAACCGCCGTATCAGCAGCGTGGTCTTGCCCGAGCCGGCAACCGCAAATATCACTCTCTTATCCATGCCAGTGCCTCCTGAATATAATCAGGTACCGTCAGCTCTTCGGCGTGCAGCTGTAACAGCCGGAATGCTGCTTCTGCCTTATTGGCCAGCATGTATTCCTGCACCGTGAGTGTTCGGCGGGTTCCGCGGAAAAGCGCGTCACACAGAGCAGCGTTATCCTGATACAGGCAGATTTCAAATGTGGATCGGGTGTTGTCGCGATCAGCAAATGCCCGGGTGCGGGAACACAGCACGTCAGCATAGCGTTCATCGCAGTTTTGCTGATAGTTTCCGTCATTATCACGAAGGGCCGCGACGCGATTTTCCAGAAGACGGGCCAGTTCAAGATAACGACGGAAACTCGTTCCGCCGATAGCGATGATGTGAACCCCGTCATCCTCCGGCGCCCTGCCATACAGGCGGCGATAAAAGGCCTCAATCAGAATAAACTCAGCATCCCCCTCCACGAGCAGTGCACGTCTGGCTAGCGCAAATTCCAGCACGTTATTATCCGGTGCTTTCATGAAGAAGGCGGCAGTCTCAGCGGAAAGTTCATTCATCAGTACCGGCCGGGTAGATCCGAGGAGGATTGCCTTACGTAGATCGAGGCGGGAGGAGATATGGCTGCTGTGTGTGGCAATAAACACCTGCGTCTGCCGTTCAGTGGCAAGCTGATTAACCAGCCTCTTCATACTGACATGGCTGAGATGATTCTCCGGCTCCTCAAGCAACAGTGCGTGGAGCTCTCCCTGCTGCTGATGCCGCTGCAGCGCAAACTCTGTTTTGATGAAGCACTGCCTTCCTTTTCCACGGTGACGAATGGAAATACCGTCCTCGGTAATGTCCAGATTCGCCTCAAGACCTGATTTAGCACCGGAACGCACGCCAAACTGATACGTTTCCAGCGTGTCGTTTATGGCTGACAGATGCCGGGTGCAGAAGAGCATTTTCTGTTGCCGGTAACTGTTTTCAAGCCGGTAACGATCGGCCACCGGCACATTGACGCTGTAAACTGTGCGCGTATATTCCTGTGCGGCGTGCTCGTTATCGATGCGTGCACTGTCTAACAGCAGATGGCGCAGATAGCGTCTGAAGCCGGCGAAATGACCACCGGAGAAGGTGCTGAACCGCACGGAATAGTATTCATAGGGAAAATTATCGGGATCCTGCTGTAGTACATTGTGAATATCCTGACCGTATTCCTCCGTCATTGGTGCAATGCGCATTCTGAGTCCATCCGCATCGATACCCGCCAGATTTTGCCTGCCGTTCAGGTCAGGATCTCCCCCATTACTCAGGAAAACGTCAGCTGTCAGCACGGGTAACAGCTCGGCGCGGCGCTCACCTTCCTGAAAATGCCTGACTGCTGACTGGGACAGGAGCGATTCCACACCCAATGCCTCGACCCGGTGCCGGCTGTCACTCAGCACAAGGTCAAGGGCCAGCAGAATCGTGCTTTTCCCGGACTCGTTGTCACCGACCAGAATGTTACGGTCATGAGTGAAGCGCAGATCCAGTTCCGGAAACTTTTTAAAGTTTTGCAGCATAAGCCGCGTGATCAGAGGCATCTTTTATTCCTTTATATACCGCTGACTGAAAGAGTGTCCGGCAGCGCCAGACCGCCTGTTTTGTATTACAGCGTTATCTTACCCAGTCTTCCAGCACCAGACCCGGCACCCGCTCAAATTCCCGCACATTATTGGTCACCAGCACGGCACCGGCGGCGATGGCGTGCCCGGCGATCGCCGTGTCGTTCGGCCCGATCGGCGTGCCGGCGAGGCGCAGCGCCACCTTAATTTCCGTGGTCGCGTCCACCGCGGTACGGTCCCAGGGCAGGATGGCATCAAGGCGGGCAGCGAAGGCGTCAGCCAGCTTCTGTGCGGCTGGTCCTGCTTCCTGTGATGCCAGTGACACTTCGGCCCAGGTGATGGCCGAAACCACAATGCGGTGACCCCGCAGCACCGCCTGCTCCAGGCGCTTCAGGACGGCTTCCGGCTGCTCGCGCATGATGAACGAGCAGATGTTGGTGTCGAGCATATACATTTTGTTCACAGGTTAACCCGTCCTTCGTCGCTGACAACGTCCCCGCGCTCAGCCATAAAGTCCGGGTCAGCTTTTTCGAGCTCCAGGAACGAGCCCCAGGTCGGCCGGACGGGACGCAGAATAATGCTGTCCCCTTCCCGGACGATCTCCAGCTCGCTCACCCCCTCAAAATCCAGATCGCGGGGCAGGCGGATGGCGCGGTTGTTGCCGTTTTTGAAAATAGATACGGTTCTCATGATTTTTCTCCCGGGTAAGTATGGATATGTGATGCATATCCGGAATGAGGTTCATTGCACCGGGTGTGTGCATATGTTCAGTATAGGCAGATGTTCGGCATATGTATATATAGAGCATATGCAGATGGTGAGTATATGCGTATGCCATACCTATGCAGATGTCAGGCATATGGATATGCTTTGCATATCCTTTCTTTTCACTTTTCCCGGTCAGATCCGAAAAAAGGTAGTTCCGGATCACGGCGATTTTCTGCGCTGATTTGTGAAACGAAAATTAAAAATGTGCTACACTTTAAGTAGTTAGATAACTTTCACCCTCTCCGCATCAGACCGACCTGACGAGTAAATCCTGTTAATCTGTTCATCATCGCTTCCGAAAACTTTGCTATTATGAATTTTTCGGAAGTCAAAAAGAGTGAGATCCGGTAATTGCGGGCGGTGACTGTTATTCTGCTAATCACTGCGGGCGGGCAACGGAATGTTCTGCTGGCGATGATAAATAAATAGAACTAATAGATATTAAATAATAAGGAAGTTGATTATGAATATGAAAATTACACTGAGTGTTTTATTTGAGGCTCTCATAATCCTTGGGCATGACAGAGTCTGGATGGAAGAATCGGAGTTTGAGCACATATACGGATACGGCTGCTACCGTGAGATACACACTTGGGACGATCGCACAGTTGCCTGGTGGGATGATGCTGATGACACATGGTATCTGTCCACAGAAGTCGATGTGATAACTCCTTTCCTTGGCCCTCTCCCAAAGAAAGAAGGAGAGCTCTCCGAGGAAAAATGCTTCCAGTTAATGACTCTTGGTCGCTACTGATAGCCGACAGCAGCATTTAATGAGTGGTCGGCTGGACACCCTCTGGCGGCCACATGTCACTCGATAGTGTAGTCCGGCGGGATTTCTCCCTGAAGATGATCCAGACATTAACGTAAAGGATACAGGAACGATGTGTAAACTGACCGGTTTTATAATGGGGCTGACGATCCTGCTGGGTGTGACTGCACGGGATGCAGGGGCGGCAACGCTCAGTGAAATGCGGATGGTTAATGCCAGTCAGAAACCCGGGATGGTGATTATCTGCAGCCGGACCTCGGAGATTCCGCAGAAAGGTGAATCCCCCGTTCGTATAGAAAGTCTCCTCAGGGGCGTGGTACTGCAGAACGACGGTGATCGCATGATGTTTGACGTGACCTATACACAGCGAAACGCTGAAGAGAGTATTCCTTTTCGTACGGAAAAATACCGGCTGACCACTGAGCTGGAAGCCACCCGCCAGAAAATGGCCATCGATCCTGAGACGATAGAACTATCGCTTCCGCGTGCCCGCGGTCTTGAAGAAACTTTTCTCGCGGGGATGAAAGCAAGCCCGGTTTCGTTTGAAGATTACACCAATTACCGTGTCAAATCTGCTACCGAGTATCTGATCCTGCCGGGTCCGGCATCCCCGGATGCACCGGTGATGCACTGCACACTCTAATGACAATGGTGACATAACATGATGCCAGCACTGCCAGGCCATAGCGGGGCTTTTTCCTCTGCTCAGCTGCCGGTGGCCATCGATTACCCGGCCGCGCTGGCACTGCGCCAGATGGCGCTCGTTCAGGACGAACTGCCGAAATACCTGCTGGCGCCGGAAGTGAGCGCCCTGCTCCACTACGTGCCCGATCTTCACCGTAAGATGCTGCTGACCACCCTGTGGAACACCGGCGCCCGTATTAACGAAGCACTGGCCCTGACCCTGTCCCTTATACACCCCTG
>NZ_LNII01000021.1:0-98399 GCF_001463365.1 Enterobacter sp. 50793107
TTATTGGTTTAAATAGTTTCTTAATAGAACAACAAACCAGTAAAGCGAAATTAACTGGTTACAAAGTCCAAACAGCCAGATAAAACATCGTCATAACATATTGATTACCCTTAGAAACCGTTCACTTATATTTAATCAATAACAGCTCAATTATCACGCAACTGAACTAATGTGTGGTTGCCCTTTTCTCTGCGACAAAATGCTGTATTATGCGAACTATTGCGACATTTTGCAGGATTGCTGCCATGCACAAAACCGCGCGTCAAAAATATGTGCTCGACATCATCAGCGAGCAGGGACAGGCCAGCATCACTGAGCTGGCAGAAAAGCTGCAGGTCTCTGCGGATACCATTCGCCGCGATCTCACGGACCTCGAAAAACAAGGGCTGGCGCAGAAGAACCACGGAGGCGCTATCGCGCTCAATCTTTCGGCCATGAATCGCCAGGGCAGAAATACGCTCCTGCCGGCGACCAAGCAGCGGCTGGGAAAACAGGTGGCACAGCAGGTTCCGCCGGGCTCTACGCTGTTTCTGGATGCGGGCAGTACGGTCATGGCGGTGGCCTCTTTTCTTCAGGGGCCGCTGACGGTGATCACCACCTCGCTGGATATCGCCCACGCTTTTAGCGACCGGGAGGATATCGAGCTGATCCTGCTCGGCGGGAAATGGGATCAGAAGCAACGCCTGTTTGCTGGCGGTGCCACCCTCTCCCTGCTTTCACGGTATCGGGCGGATATCGCCATCCTTGGCGCCTGCGCCCTTCATTCATCACTCGGTCTGAGTGCCGGGACGGAAGCCGATGCAGAAGTCAAACGGGCGATGCTTGCCGCCAGCCAGACGCACTGGATCGTCGCAGACCATCTGAAAGTCAACCGCTGTGAGCCGTATCTGGTGTGCGGGTTAGACGAAATTCATCAACTGTTTTTAGATCGTCCCTGGCCTGAGCTTGGGGACCAGAGCACAGTGCCCGTCACGGTTTGCGCTCATTAACGTGGAGAAGGTCATGAGTAAAATGAAGACAATCAACATTGCGCTGATCGGGTATGGTTTTGTCGGTAAAACCTTCCATGCCCCGCTCATCCAGTCTGTGGACGGGCTTACGCTGGCGGTGGTTTCCTCCCGTGATGAGGAGAAAGTTAAGCGCGATCTGCCGGACGTGCAGGTGGTTACTACCCCGGAAGAGGCCATTACGCACCCTGATATTGACCTGGTGGTGATCGCCTCCCCTAACGCCACCCATGCTCCGCTGGCCACGCTGGCCCTGAACGCCGGAAAACACGTGGTGGTGGATAAACCCTTCACGCTCGATATGCAGGAAGCGCGCGATCTTATTGCCCTGGCGGAGGAAAAGCAGCTTCTTCTCTCCGTGTTCCACAACCGCCGCTGGGACAGTGATTTCCTGGGCATTAAGGACGTTATCACACAGGGCACCCTCGGGAAGGTGAAACTGTTTGAGTCGCACATTGACCGCTTCCGCCCGGAAGTGCGCGTGCGCTGGAGAGAACAGAACGTACCGGGAAGCGGACTGTGGTTTGACCTGGGGCCGCACCTGATCGACCAGACGCTACAGCTCTTTGGTCTGCCTCACTCGGTGCAAGGGAATATCGCGACGCTGCGCGACGGCGCAGAAGTGAACGACTGGGCGCATGTGGTCTTAAACTACCCTGATCATAAGGTTATTTTGCACGCCAGCATGCTGGTCGCCGGGGGTACCGCGCGCTTTACCGTCCATGGGGATAAGGGCAGCGTAGTGAAGGCCCGTATCGATCAGCAGGAAGCCCAGCTGCTGACCGGCATCGTTCCGGGAAGTGAAACCTGGGGTGAGGACAGCGACAGTATGGTCTTCTTTGGGGCTGACGGCGCGCCGCAGACCATTACCACGCCGAAAGGCGATCAGCGCCAGTATTACATTAATGTGCGCGATGCTCTGCTCGGGAAGATTGCCAATCCGGTTCATCCTGTCGAGGCATTAGCGGTGATGGCGGTACTGGAAGCGGCGGTGAAATCGTCAGAGACCGGGTCAACCCAGGGGCTGGCATTAACAGCTGAAGAGCGTGCTCTGCTGCAATAAAAAACGGGTTTTGTAGGCCGGGTAAGCGCAGCGCCACCCGGCGAGAAAGGCGGCAAAAGTGTTGAGGGCTATTGCCGCTTTTTCGGCATCATGCGCAGCAGCGTATTATCTTTCCAGAAATAGTGATGCATCAGCGCCGCCGCTGCGTGCAGGCCAATGACAAAATAGCCGAGGTTCGCCAGCGTCTCGTGCCAC
Source organism: Enterobacter sp. 50793107 (assembly GCF_001463365.1). Taxonomy (NCBI): domain Bacteria; kingdom Pseudomonadati; phylum Pseudomonadota; class Gammaproteobacteria; order Enterobacterales; family Enterobacteriaceae; genus Enterobacter; species Enterobacter sp. 50793107. The sequence goes on from NZ_LNII01000021.1 coordinate 2,266, forward strand.
TCTTTTAGCCCATCAGCCAGATCAAAGTTGGATTCCGCCGCGTGCGGCATGGCGATGCCAAAGGCAAACCAGTCGTTTCCACGGTTATACATCATCACCAGGCCAATCAGTGGCAAAGCAATAAACAGCAGATAAATCACCAGATGCCCCAGATGCGAAAGGCCAGTGATCATCGCTTTCGGTTTCGGCTCAATCGGCGGCGCGCGGAACTTCAGGCGCACCAGCAGACGTGTCACCATCAATACCAGGATAGCGATCCCGCATGAGACGTGGATCATATTGATCAGCGGTCGGTCGGTACGCGGAAAGAAGCCTCTGAACTCCATGGCGCAGTAGGCGACGATAACTAACAGAAACACCAGCCAGTGAATGCCGATTTGCAGACCTGTATATTTAGTGCGCATGTGATTTTCCGATAAAAAACAGTTACCGCGCCAACATAACGACCTTTCCTTAAAAATTCATTAACTTTTCTGTATGGATTTTCAAATACTTCCCGGGGCATGAAGCATCTTCAATTGCTGCCCCGCCCCTCATGGTCTAAGCCTGGATAAGTTCAAACTGTCGCATCGACACGTTTACAGGAGAAAACCATGAGTAAAATTGGCATTAACGGATTTGGACGCATTGGACGCCTGGTACTTCGTCGCCTTCTTGAAACCCAGGACAGCAACACCGTCGTCGCCATCAACGACCTCACCTCTCCCAAAGTACTGGCCTATCTGCTCCGGCATGATTCTAACTACGGCGGCTTCCCATGGAGCGTGGATTTCACCGAAGACGCGCTGATTGTGGACGGTAAAACCATCGCGGTGTACGCCGAGAAAGAGGCCAGACATATCCCGTGGAAAGCCGCTGGGGTGGATATCGTCGTGGAATGCACCGGTTTTTATACGTCGGAAGAAAAATCCAGAGCGCATCTGGATGCTGGCGCCAAAAAAGTCCTGATCTCCGCGCCAGCAGGTGAGATGAAAACCATTGTGTTTAACGTTAACGACGACACCATTGACGCCAGCGATACCATTATCTCTGTCGCCTCCTGCACCACCAACTGCCTCGCCCCGCTGGCAAAAGCCCTGCACGATGCTTTTGAGATTAAAGTGGGCACCATGACCACCATTCACGCCTATACCGGTACCCAGGCGCTGGTGGATGGTCCGCGCGGGAAAGATCTGCGCGCCTCACGCGCGGCGGCGGAGAACATCATTCCCCACACCACGGGTGCTGCCAAAGCGATTGGCCTGGTGATCCCGGCACTCAGCGGCAAACTGAAAGGTCATGCCCAGCGCGTACCGGTGAAAACCGGCTCGGTAACGGAACTGGTCGCCATTCTGGGCAAAAAGGTCACCGTTGAAGAGGTGAATGCCGCACTGAAAAAAGCGACGCAGGGAAATAAATCCTTTGGCTATACCGATGAAGAGATTGTGTCGTCAGATGTCATTGGCTCGCACTTTGGCTCGGTGTTTGACGCCACGCAAACCGAAGTGACCGAGGCGGGCGAACTGCAACTGGTGAAAGCCGTCGCCTGGTATGACAACGAGTATGGCTTTGTGACGCAGCTGGTGCGCACGCTTGATAAATACGCCGCACTTTAATAACGCTGACGGGTGGTCATACCATCCGTCGCTCTCCCTTACCGCATGGCTTACTCTTCATCATCTGTTTTCCAGAATAAAATTATTCACGAAATTTTTGAATCACACGTTAATTATCATTAGAACTTCTAAAATGAAGTTTTAAATATGCTTGCTTTAATTTCATAAACACTCCCAATAATATAAATCACAAGACAGGCAAGCGGTCTGTCAAAACAAATACCCCCTATGAAATTGTTAAGGAACAACAATGAAAAAAGTTATTTTGGCTTCATTAATTGCACTGGCCAGCGCATCAGCTTTCGCAGAACCTACCGCTGTATTAAAAGTACACGGAACGTTGACCAATGCGGCGTGTACGCCTTCTATCGGCAACGGCGGGGTCATTGATTACGGCTATATTCGCCTCGGAGAACTTTCTGCACTGGAAAATAATAATTTGGGACAAAAACAGGTACCTGTCACCATTACCTGTTCTTCGCCAACCAAAGTGGGCTTTACCATTCTTGATAACCGTAGCGACAGCAACGCGCGACTGCCGGTTGATATCGGTAAAAACTTAAACCAGTCGGTGAAATATTATACTTACGGCGTGGGTACCACGTCCGAAGGCGTAAATATTGGTGACTACGGCATGTGGATGACGGATGTCACGGCAGATGGCAAAGTCGTAGACCCGATTGTCAACAACCACGACTGGAATCCTGATATCTGGAAAAAAAGCGGTATTCCGCGTAGTGATGCGTTCCAGACCGTCGCCTTTGCTGATACAGGGACCACCGCACCGTTGGCTATCACCACAGCTAACTTTAACTTTGTTACTAATCTGACGATTCGTGACACTACTGCGCTGGCGATTACCGACGATACTCCTCTCGACGGTCAGGCGACGATGACCCTGGTATATCTCTAATCATATAATTTGCTTATACCGGTTCAGCGTAACCCTGAACCGGTACTTTTCCCCGTTATATTCACACAACAAATAAAAAGCCTTCTTTTATTTGTCGCTTTCGCATATCTTTAGTTTTTCTACAAAATAAATTCAACTTTAATAAATATACCAAAAACTCAATACTCAATATTATTTCCGCCAGGTGAATGGGAACGCCATCGCTGCGTTCACTTATCATTCCCGCATGTCTTATATTCATGAAAAGGAAAAATCAAGGATGAAAAAAATCATTCTGGCTACAGCCATCGCGTTGAGCACCACATCAGCTTTTGCAGCCGGAACTGCTGTTATTAAGGTTAAAGGTACATTAACCAACGCAGCATGTACTGCTGAGCTGGGTAACGGCGGTGTTATCGATTACGGCTTTATTCGTCTCGGTGAGTTATCCGAAAACTCACATAATCAACTCGGTCAGAAACAGATACCTGTGACCATAAATTGCTCTGCGCCAACCAAAATAGGTTTCACTATCACCGATAATCGCAGCGACAGCAACGCACAACTTCCTGTTGATATTGGTAAGAATAAGAATATTACAAATAAATATTATACTTATGGCGTTGGTTTCACGAACGACGGGAAAAAGATCGGTAACTACGGCATGTGGATGACCGGTACCACCGCAGACGGTAAAACTGTAGACCCTATTGGGCATAACCACGACTGGTCCGCAACAAGTTGGAAATATTCCGGTATTCCACGCAGCGATACTTTCCAGACCATCGCCTTTGCTGAAACCGGCACCACCACCCCATTGGCTATCACCACGGCTAACTTTAACTTCGTGACCAACCTGGTGATTTGGGATACCTCCACCCTGGCCATTACCGACGATACCCCACTGGACGGCCAGAACACCATGACGCTGGTTTATCTGTAATTTTTCGCGCTTTGTTCAATACCGGGTCAGCGGCAAACGCTGGCCCGGTATTTTTTTGCGTCCACATTCACAACAGGGATCGGCTTACCAACGCATCGGTCAAAATGACATCGTTGCGTAAGATATTCCACGCCGCCTCGATCTCATCAGGTATCTCCACATGGGCAATAAAATCACGTCCTGCCGGACCGTAACCGTTAACATCGTCGCGAAGGCGCGGCAGTTCACCCAGCACCAGCGACAAATAGCGTTCCACCGGCCAGATCCCTTCTCCGGAATCGCTGAACTCCAGCCCATCGTCGCCGTTTTGCAGGACGGGCGTAAAGCCCGCGTGGCTCACCCATTCCGGCGATACGGGTTCGTCCCGACACACGCGGGCGAACGTTGCCATGGTGCGGCGCTGCATGGTTGGATCCTGCACCACCAGCACCCTTTCAGGGGCAAACTGATGGTGCTTCATTAATTCGCGGCTAAAGCGGGCGTTCTCCCCGCAGTTCGTTGACTGATCTTCCACCCACACCCGGTCTGCCGGGATCTGCCAGAATTGACGGGCGATATCCGCCAGGATAGCCGCCTCTGCCCGGCCCGTGGTGGGAATGGTGTGATAGCGCGGATGTTTCGCAATTGCGGCATAGAGAAAAGTGGTGGAGTGTCCGATGCCTCCGCTAATGATCATGGGCACCCCCTTCTCCGCCGCCAGACGGCAGGCAGCTTCGATGGTTGGAATGACGGCATTCCCCGCCAGAATCACCATATCCACGGACTGACCCGGTTGCAGGTCATCCTGCGCCAGCCACTGCCCAACCGTGTTTACGGCACTGAGCGTGCTGCCGGGCAAACAGGGAAAAATTGTCGGTATCATCGTAACCTCCTTACAGCATTTGGATTAGCGTACCGCACTTGTCGCGTCAAAACAGGCGTTGATTCCTAAAGTGCCAGCGATAAGGCCGCTCTTTTTCCTAAAACCTTCAGTTCAACATTTGATTAACATGCGTAAATCATATTCACTTGTATTATGTTTTACGGCAGACGTAGAATCGCCAGCCTGTTAATTCTTCCATTTTATCAAAGGTAAACGACGTTATGCGCCTGCCCGAACGCGACCCTTATGCTCCTCGCGAGTGGCAGCCACACGAGAAACCCGCCCTGCTGGGTTCACCCTCCACGCCGGAGCACAGCACGCCAAAGCGGATTGCCTATGGCGTTGTCGGTCTGCTGGTTTGCCTGACGGGCGCCCTGGGGAATGCGGTAGTCACCGCCAACCTGCAAAATTTGCAGGGCACCTTTGGCGCCTGGTCAACCGAGATCGCCTGGCTACCGGCGGTCTATGTAATGACCAATATCTCCATTAACCTGCTGCTGGTGAAATTCCGCCAGCAGTATGGTCTGCGCGCCTTCACCGAAGGTTTTCTGGTGCTGTATGTGCTGGTCACTTTTTTCCACCTGTTTGTCAACGATCTTAGCTCGGCGCTGATGGTGCGCGCCGCGCACGGGATGGTGGCCGCCGCGCTCAGCTCGCTGGGGATTTATTACCAGATCCAGGCCTGGCCGGCGAAACACCGCCTGAAGGCGTTGACCATTGGCATCACCGGCTCGTCACTGGCCATTCCGCTGGCGAGACTCTTTTCAACCGAGCTGTTGCAGCTTGATGAGTGGCGCGGGCTCTATTTCTTCGAGCTGGGGCTGGCCCTCATCTCGCTGGCGTGCGTGATTGCGCTGAAACTGCCGCCAGGCGATCGGCGTAAGGTCTTTGAGAAAAAAGACTTTATCACCTTCTTTTTACTGGCACCGGGTATGGCGCTGCTGTGCGCGGTGCTGTCGCTGGGCCGTCTGGACTGGTGGTTTGAAGCGCCGTGGATCGGCTGGTCGCTGGCGCTCTCGCTGGTGCTGATTGTTTCCGCCATCGTGTTCGAACATAACCGCAGTAACCCGCTGCTGAACACCCGCTGGCTGTCGAGCGGCAGTATTGTGCGCCTTGGGTTGATTATGCTGCTGATCCGCATCGTGCTGGCCGAGCAAAACACCGGCGTCATCGGCTGGCTGCAGTACGTGGGGTTACAGAACGAGCAGATGACGCACCTGGCGTGGTCCATATTTGCCGGGATCGTCTGCGGGATCGTCACCAGCTGTCTGACCATTAAGCCGACCAAACTGGCGTGGCCGATTATCACCTCCCTGGTGCTGATGATTGTCGCCTCGCTGCTGGACAGCCAGTCCAACAACCTGACGCGCCCGGATCAGTTGATGCTCAGCCAGTTCCTGCTGGGCTTTGGCAGTGCCTTCTTCCTCGCCCCCGCGATGCTGGCCGCCATTGGCGGCGTGATCGCCGACCCGCGTAATCTGGTGAGCTTCTCGGTAATGTTCGGCATGAGCCAGAACCTCGGCGGCCTGCTGGGCTCGGCTATTCTCGGTACCTTCCAGACCTGGCGCGAAAAGTATCACTCCAGCCTGCTGGCGGACCAGCTCACCACGCTCAATCCGCTGGTTAACGAGCGGATTCAGCTTTATACCCAGATGTACAAAAGCCTGATTGGCGACAGCGCCCTGTTGGGCACGCAGGCGATCACCCAGTTGCAGACGGTGACCGCGCTTGAGGCAAACATTCTGGCTTACAACGACACCTATTTACTGACCGCGAGTATTGCCGCGGCCACGCTGGTCTGGATTTTATGGCGCTTGCTGCGCCTGCGCATCACTGCCCGTATGGCGCTTAAGAACGCCACCGGCAACAAATAATTGAAATATTTCTGGAGAGTTTATGAGTCAGCAGGATGCCGCCAAAGAGCAGGCCAACACCCGCAAAAATGTGCGCATTGTTTCCGTTTTCACCGCCGCTGCCATCGGTATTGTCGGCGTGCTGGTGATCCTTTACGCGTGGCAGCTCCCGCCGTTCACCCGCCACGCGCAGTTTACCGATAACGCTTACGTGCGCGGCCAGACCACGTTCATCAGCCCGCAGGTAAATGGCTATATCACCGAAGTGAAGGTACAGGATTTCGCGCAGGTTAAAAAAGGCGAGCTTCTGCTGCAGATCGATGACCGTATCTATCGCCAGCGGGTACATCAGGCCGAGGCGCAGCTGGCGATGAAAATTGCCGCCCTGAATAACAACCTCCAGCAACGTAAAAGCGCGGAAGCCGTCATCGCAAAAAATGACGCCGCGCTGAAAAATGCCCGCGCCCAGAGTCTGAAAACCCAGGCGGATTTAAAGCGGGTGAAAGACCTGACGGCTGACGGATCGCTCTCCATCCGCGAACGCGACGCGGCGCTGGCCAGCGCGGCCCAGGGCAGTGCCGATATTGAGCAGGCAAAAGCGACGCTTGAGATGTCGCGCCAGGATCTGCAGACGGTAATTGTGAATCGTGGTGCGCTGGAGGCGGATGTGGAAAACGCCAAAGCGGCGCTGGAGCTGGCACAAATCGACCTGCAAAATACCCGCATTGTGGCGCCGCGTGACGGCCAGCTGGGGCAGATCGCGGTGCGTCTGGGCGCGTATGTCACGGCCGGGACGCATCTCACCACCCTGGTACCGCCGCAGCACTGGGTGATCGCCAATATTAAAGAGACCCAGCTCGCGGAGCTGCGCGTGGGCCAGCCGGTGAAATTTACCGTTGATGCGCTCAATAACAAAGCCTATCAGGGTCGCGTGGAGAGCATCTCCCCGGCGACCGGCGTCGAATTCAGTGCCATCACGCCGGATAACGCCACCGGGAACTTTGTCAAAATCGCCCAGCGTATTCCGGTGCGTATCGAAGTGCTGGGTAAGCCGGAAGAGTCGGCACTGTTGCGTCCTGGCATGTCGGTACAGGTGACCATTGATACGCGGGAGGCGAAGCAATGACACTTCGCCCGCTAGCCAGCCTGCTGGTTGCCGTTCTGCTTGCCGGATGCCAGTCGGTGGATGTCAAACCTGCCCAACCGTCACTGCATATTCCTGCCCAGTGGCGGGCGGCATCCGGCCCCGCCAGCGCGCCTGAGCAGTTGTGGTGGCGAAATTTTCACGACAACAATCTCAACCGCTACGTGGATCAGGCGCTGAAAAATAACAGCGACGTGCTGATCGCCCGCGAACGGATCAATGAGTATCAGGCAAGAGTCTATGCCGCTGACGGCAGCCTGTTTCCGTCGCTGGATGCGGGCGTAACCGGCACCCGCGCCCGGACGCAATCGGCCGCCACGGGGTTACCGGTATACAGTACTCTGTACAAAGGCAGCCTCACCGCCAGCTATGATGTGGATATCTGGGGCGTCAACCGCAGCACGGCCAATGCCGCGCAGGCCTCGCTGGAGGCGCAAAAAGCCGCCGCCGCTGCCGCAGATTTAACTGTCGCCTCGTCGGTGGCCTCCGGGTATGTCACCCTGCTCTCGCTTGACGAACAGCTTCGCGTCACCGAGTCCACGCTGAAATCACGCGAAGAGGCATTTAATCTTGCTAAACGGCAGTTTGAAACGGGCTACAGTTCGCGCCTGGAGCTGATGCAGTCTGACTCTGAGCTGCGGGCCACCCGGGCGCAGGTGCCGCTGCTGCAGCATCAGATCGCGCAGCAAGAGAATGCCCTGAGTCTGCTGCTGGGCAGTAACCCGGGCGAGGTGGCGCGCAGTGAAAGCTTCAGCACGCTTACACCGCTCAGGCTGCCTTCACAGTTGCCGTCATCGTTGCTTAACCGACGACCTGACATCGTTCAGGCGGAGCGTCAGCTTATTGCGGCCGATGCCAGCCTTGCCGCCTCGCGCGCCAGCCTGTTGCCGTCGATCAACCTGACGGCGACCGGATCGATTCAGGATCGCACCCTTTCCGGCCTGCTGGACAACCCGTTACAGCTCTGGAGCGCAGGCGGCAGTATTCTCGCCCCACTGCTGAACCGCCAGGCGCTGAATGCGCAGGTGGATATCTCCCAGTCGCAGCGTAATCAGGCGCTGTACGCCTATGAGAAAACCGTGCGCAATGCGTTTGCCGAAGTGAACAACAGCCTTGACGCCATTACGCGTTATCAGGAACAACTTAGCGAACTGCTGGCCCAGCAGGAGGTGGCCCAGGAGACGCTGCGCATTGCGCAGAACCGCTATCGCAACGGCTATTCATCTTATCTGGATGTGCTCGACGCACAGCGTACACTTTACTCGGTGCAAACCAACGTGGTGCAGGTGAAAAATAACCTGCTGCTGGCGCAGATTGATTTGTATAAAGCGCTGGGCGGCGGTTGGGTCAATCTCTGAAGGCGCTTAACGGGCCTGGATTTCGTCACACAGGCCGGGTAAGGCGCAGCCGCCACCCGGCGATTCCCCCTCAGGAGACAATTTATGCAACAACAGTGGTCTGCAGTTGATAATTTCATGATTTCGTCGCTTATTCCTGAAGATGAGGTACTGAGCAAGGTACTGGAAAACAACCAGCGCGCCGGACTCCCCGAACACGATGTTGCGGCCAATCAGGGGCAACTGCTGGCGCTGTTAGTGCGCATGACGCAGGCGCGGCGCGTTCTGGAGATCGGTACGCTGGGTGCTTACAGTTCAATCTGGATGGCGCGCGCCCTGCCGCCGGACGGAAAGCTGATTACGCTTGAGGCCGATTCCACGCATGCCCGCGTGGCGCGGCAGAATATTCAGCTTGCCGGTCTCAACCAACGCATTGAACTCATCGAAGGCCCGGCGCTGACTTCTCTGGAAAATTTCGGCGACGTTCCGCCGTTCGACCTGATCTTTATTGATGCTGATAAGCCAAACAATCCCGGCTACCTCGAATGGGCGCTGCACTACTCCCGCCCCGGCACGGTGATTATCGGCGATAACGTGGTGCGCGATGGCGAAGTGATTAACGGCCAAAGCGACGACGCGCGCGTGCAGGGTGTTCGCCGGTTTATCGAGATGATGGGGGACAATCCGCGCTTAACCACCACCGCGCTGCAAACGGTCGGGGTTAAGGGGTGGGATGGGTTTACGCTGGCAATTGTGAACGGGTGAAAATTGTGCGGCCTGATGCCCTCACCCCGGTCCTCTCCCACCGGGAGAGGGATCCCCAGTAATTTTTTACCGAAAGCGATGAATGTTGCTTCAGGAAAATGAATGACTTATAGCGACGCCCTGGTCCGGCTGTAAATCGCTGAGGCGTTTCCTGCAGGCCGGGGCGAGGCGCATGGATGCGCCGAGAGGGCGGCTTTACAGGGACGTTACATCCGCCCGTCCCCGATAAGCCGGAAGGAATAAGCCGAAGGCACCGCGAAGCGGCGATTTACCGCCGGGAGCCCGGGTCGCCAGGGCGGCGGCGACTGAGCCGCCCTGGCACGTTCACAAGTCATGCCGTTACAGAGTAGCAAGGAACATAAAGTGAACGGAATGACCTCCACAGCCGTATGTTCCCCCTCACCCCAGCCCTCTCCCAAAGGGAGAGGGGGCCGTCTGTGCAGGCATTATTTATGGGGATCCCTCAGCCCGGAGAGAGAGGGAGAAAACAGGGTGTTAAGCCGAAATCTGCTCAATCGCCTGCAAAATACGTTTATCCGAAATCGGATACGGCGTACCGAGCTGCTGGGCAAAGAAGCTGACGCGTAACTCTTCGATCATCCAGCGGATCGCCTGAACGTCTTCATCGTCACGACGTGCCGGTGGCAGTTTGTTTAACCACTGCTGCCACGCCTGCTGCACGTTTTCAACTTTCAGCATCTGGGCACGGTCACGATGCGGATCGATGGCCATTTTCTCCAGCCGTTTTTCAATCGCCTGCAGGTAACGCAGCGTGTCGCCGAGACGGTTGAAGCCATTGCCGGTGACAAAGCCCCGGTACACCAGGCCCGCCATCTGCGCTTTGACATCCGAAAGCCCCAGCGCCATGGTCATATCCACGCGCCCTTTCAGGCGTTTGTTGATATTGAACACGGTGGTGAGGATCTGCTCGACCTGTTTGGCAATATCGACCACGGTGTCGTTCAGCTCCGCGCGTACCTTTTCATGAAGCTGAGCAAAGCCCTCTTCTGACCAGACCGGACCGCCCGCCTCGTGGATCAGCTTGTCCACGCCGCAGGAGATGCAGTCGTCGATCAGATCCAGCACTTTGCCGTACGGGTTAAAGTACAGCCCCAGCTTGGCTTTGTTCGGCAGCTTCTCGTGCAGATACTTGATCGGCGACGGGATGTTGAGCAGCAACAGGCGGCGCAGCCCGCGCCACATCATCTGCTGCTGTTCCTGCGGGTTATCAAACAGCTTGATCGCCACGCTGTCGCGCTCATCCACCAGTGCAGGCCAGGCCTTCACTTTGTAGTTACCGCGTTTTTGCTCGTAGCTTTCGGGGAGCTGACCAAAGCTCCAGATGTGCAGCCCGCTCTGCTCAATCCCATCATCCGCCACCGCGGACAAGGTCTCCTGCACTTTGCCTTTCAGCGCCTCTTTCAGCGCGGTGAGCGAACGGCCTTCCTGCAGCTTCTTGTTTTTATCGTCCACCACGCGGAAGGTGATTTTCAGGTGATCGGGCACCTGATCCCAGTTCCAGTCTTCGCGGTCAATGGTGGTACCGGTCATGCGGCGGAACTCACGCTCCAGCGCATCCAGCAGCGGCATCTCCAGCGGCGTGACGCGGCCTAAAAACGCTTCGGCGTAGTTAGGGGCCGGAACAAAGTTACGCCGCACCGGTTTCGGCAGCGATTTGATCAGCGCAATCACCAGTTCGCGGCGCAGGCCGGGAATTTGCCACTCAAATCCACTCTCATCTACCTGGTTTAGCAGTGGCAGCGGGATATGAACGGTGACACCATCCGCGTCCGTTCCCGGCTCAAACTGATAGGTCAGCCGCAGCTTAAGGTTGCCCTGATGCCAGAAGTTCGGGTAGTCGAGCTTACTGACCGACTCCGCCCCTTCTTTAATCAGCATGCTCTTTTCAAAGTTGAGCAGATCCGGCGTCTCTTTGCTGGCCTTCTTCCACCAGCTGTCAAAGTGGCGGGCGGAAATGACATCGTGGCTGATGCGCTGGTCGTAAAATTCGAACAGCGTCTCGTCATCCACCAGAATGTCGCGACGACGGGATTTGTGCTCCAGCTCTTCCACTTCGGCACGCAGCTTGAGGTTTTCACGGAAGAAGGCGTGACGCGTCTGCCAGTCGCCCTCCACCAGCGCGTGGCGGATAAACAGCTCGCGGCACAGCGCCGGGTCAATCTGGCTGTAGTTGACCTTACGCGCGGCCACCACCGGCAGACCGTAGACGGTCACTTTTTCGGTTGCCATCACCGCCCCCTGCGCGCGCTCCCAGTGCGGTTCACTGTATGAGCGTTTCAGCAGGTGTTGCGCCACCGGCTCCACCCATTCCGGATCGATACGCGCGGCAATACGCCCCCACAGACGGCTGGTTTCCACCAGTTCAGCAACCATGGTCCACTTGGGTGGTTTCTTGAACAACCCGGAGCCGGGGAAGATGGAGAAACGGGCGTTGCGCGCACCGGTATACTCCTGCTTTTCGGCATCCTTCATGCCGATATGGGACAGCAGTCCGGTCAGCAATGCGATGTGAATTTCGCGGTACTCCGCCGGTTCACTGTTCACCGGAATACCCAGCTCTTTCACCACCTGGCGCAGTTGGGTGTAAATATCCTGCCACTCGCGCACGCGCAGGTAGTTGAGGAAATCCACGCGGCACTGACGGCGGAACTGGTTAGATGACAGCGCTTTCTGCTGCTCGCCGAGGTAGTTCCACAGGTTCACGAAGGCAAGGAAATCCGACTCTTTGTCGTGGAAGCGACGGTGTTTTTCATCCGACGCCTGCTGTTTGTCCATTGGCCGTTCACGCGGATCCTGAATGGAGAGCGCCGAGGTGATGATCATCGCCTCGCGCACACAGCCGTGTTTTTGCGCTTCCAGCACCATGCGCGCCAGACGCGGGTCCACCGGCAACTGGCTGAGCTGCCGTCCCAGCGGCGTCAGTTTATACGCGGTGGCCTGCTCGTCAGTGGTGATCGCCCCCAGCTCTTCCAGCAGGCGTACGCCGTCCTGAATATTGCGTTTGTCCGGCGCTTCGACAAACGGGAAAGCGGCGATATCGCCCAGCCCCAGCGCGGTCATCTGCAGGATGACGGAAGCGAGGTTGGTGCGCAGGATCTCCGGGTCGGTAAACTCCGGGCGGGAGAGGAAATCGTCTTCTGAATAGAGACGAATACAGATCCCCTCCGACACACGTCCACAGCGCCCTTTACGCTGGTTGGCCGACGCCTGTGAAACCGGCTCAATCGGCAGACGCTGTACCTTGGTGCGGTAGCTGTAGCGGCTGATACGCGCCGTACCCGGATCAATCACATACTTGATGCCCGGCACGGTCAGCGAGGTTTCCGCCACGTTGGTTGCCAGCACGATGCGGCGCCCGCTGTGTGGCTGGAACACGCGGTTCTGTTCGCTGTTGGAGAGACGAGCGTAAAGCGGCAAAATTTCCGTGTGGCGCAGATCGCGCTTGCTGAGCGCATCGGCGGTATCGCGGATCTCACGCTCGCCGCTCATAAAGATCAGAATGTCGCCCGCGCTCTCATTGCCCAGTTCGTCAACGGCGTCGAAAATTGCCTGCAACTGGTCGCGCTCGGTATCCTCCGCCTCCTCCACGATCGGGCGATAGCGCACTTCTACCGGATAGGTACGACCGGAAACTTCAATAATCGGTGCGTTATTGAAATGTTTTGAGAAACGCTCCGGGTCGATGGTCGCGGAGGTGATAATAATTTTCAGATCCGGGCGACGCGGCAGTAGCTCTTTCAGGTAGCCGAGCAGGAAGTCGATGTTCAGACTGCGCTCGTGCGCCTCATCAATAATGATAGTGTCGTACTGCATCAGCAGACGATCCTGCTGAATTTCCGCCAGCAGGATACCGTCGGTCATCAGCTTGACCATGGTGTTATCGCTCACATGGTCGCTGAAACGCACCTTATAACCGATGCAGCCGCCCGGCTCCGTTTGCAGCTCCTCGGCAATACGGTTCGCCACGGTACGCGCCGCCAGACGACGCGGCTGGGTATGACCAATCAGGCCCTTCACTCCGCGGCCGAGCTCCATACAGATTTTTGGCAGCTGTGTGGTTTTCCCCGAGCCGGTCTCCCCCGCCACGATCACCACCTGGTGGTCGCGCACGGCGTTGAGGATCTCCTGCTTCTTCTGACTGACGGGCAGATTTTCCGGATAGGTAATTGCCGGACGAGCCGCTTCGCGCAGCACAACTTTCCCTGCCGCCTGTTCAATCTCTTTCGCCATCTCCTGGAAAATGGCCTGTTGTGCATCAGGATTTTTAACCTTCTTCACCCCGTGCAAGCGGCGAGCAAAGCGCTGTTTATCGCGCAACATCAGTGAATCAAGCTGTTGCAGGAGCATCGGGAAGGTCAATTTTTGTTGTTCTGTCATAGCATTAACGGGCAGTGCACTGCCGGATAAAATCTCTTTGTAATGATTGCTATAGAGTACCACATCAGCGCTTCCCACGCCTTATTCAAAAAATTCGAACATAGGCTTCGATATATTGCGCTATCTCTGTGGCAGGATTGTGAATAAAGTGTCAACAAGCAACGGGGCAACCCCCTTCAATCAAATGCAAAACAGGAATCACCCATGAGCAAAGTATTAGTTTTGAAATCCAGTATTCTGGCAGGGTACTCTCAGTCTGGTCAGCTGTCTGATTACTTCGTTGAACAGTGGCGTGAACACCATTCCGCAGACCAAATCACCGTGCGTGACCTGGCTGCAAACCCAATTCCTGTGCTGGATGGCGAGCTGGTTGGCGCGCTGCGTCCAAGCGATGCACCGCTGAGCCCACGCCAGCAGGAAGCCCTGGCGCTCTCTGATGAGCTGATTGCTGAACTGCAGGCGCACGACGTTATCGTGATCAACGCCCCAATGTACAACTTCAACATCCCAACCCAACTGAAGAACTACTTCGACCTGGTGGCTCGCGCTGGTGTTACCTTCCGTTACACCGAAAATGGCCCGGAAGGTCTGGTGAAAGGCAAGCGTGCCATCGTGCTGACCAGCCGTGGCGGTATTCATAAAGATACCCCAACCGACCTGGTTGCGCCGTACATGAGCCTGTTCCTGGGCTTCATCGGGATCACCGACGTGAACTTCGTGTTTGCAGAAGGTATCGCTTACGGTCCTGAAGTGGCGACCAAAGCACAGACTGACGCGAAAGCCGCGATCGACAGCCTGGTGGCTGCCTAAGATTTCCCCCTCTCACCGCCCGGTGAGAGGGTTTTTCTTTTCTCCCGCATTTCGTTATCATCCGCTCCCACTCTCCAGCCGGGCGGCCTGATGTCTGCGATTATTGATTCTTTTATTGCCCCACCGTGTCATGACGACATTGAGATCCTCTGGCAGGATGAACATCTGCTGCTGATCAATAAACCTTCCGGTCTGCTTAGCCTCTCAGGTAAAAATCCGCAAAATCTCGATTCGGTGCACTATCGTCTGGTTCAAAACTTTCCTGGCTGCACGCTGGTGCATCGCCTGGATTTTGGCACGTCCGGCCTGATGGTGATTGCACGTAATAAGTCGATCAACGCCGCGCTGTGTCAGCAGTTCAGCCAGCGCAGCGTGGAAAAAGTCTACAGCGCCCTGCTTTGCGGCCACCTGGAAAACAATGAAGGGATAATTGACGCGCCGATTGCCAAAGACCCGGCGCTGTTTCCGCTGATGTCGATCTGTGCCGTTAACGGCAAACCCGCCCGTTCACGCTATCGGGTGGTGGAACGCCTGCATCAAAACGCGGCGATGCCGCTCACGCGGGTAGAACTGACGCCTGAAACGGGGCGAACCCACCAGTTGCGCATTCACTGTCAGCTGCTGGGCCACCCGATTTTAGGCTGCGATTTATATGGAGGACGGACGTGGCCTGGCAGCGGAACAACGCCGAGGCTGATGCTGCATGCCAGTCAGTTGAATTTTATTCATCCGGTGAGCGGCGAGCCGGTTAACGCCCGTCACGCCGCACCGTTCTGAACCGTCTTACCACATCAAATCGTCAGGGATTTTGAAATCGGCATACGGATCGTCTTCATCCTGCTCTTCCTGACTCAGGGCGCTATTTAACACAATACTGTCGGCATCGCGCTGGGCAATTTTATCCGCCACCACCGCCGGGATAATGGCGTATTCGCAATCGCCATTAGCGTTAATCACCAGACGTGCGATGGCCAGACGACCGTTAATTAACTGGGTCTGGGTTGCCTTATCCACCTCGATTTTTTTGATCAAATTGCCGTCGGTGAAGTTAAAGGTGATGTTGCCTTTTGCCACCGTGATGCGGTTCATCTCAATCAACTGCTTCACCTGCGCCTTAAACTCTTTGGCGAGCACGGCCTGTTTTTGCTGCTCGCTCAACTGTTTGTCACGCTCAAGCTGCGCTTTTTTGTTCTCTTCTACCGCCTCTCTGGCCTCACGCGCCTGCACGCGGGATTTCTTGGCCGTGCGCTGAACTTTGGCCATTTTCTTGCTGGAGACTAAGCCCGCTTTCAGCATCTGCTCTTGTAAGGTGAGTTTTGTCATGAGTTTGTTTAAACCGGTTGGAAATTTTGGGCAGTATAACTGGAACTGAGCAGTTCATGAAGTTCGCTCATGTTGCTGTGAAATTAAGTCACTTCCCCTGCGCCACCGCGTCAGGCATAAATTATGCATTGATAACTTCCTGGCAACATGAACTTAGGATGCATAACCAAGATGAGTAAAGCTTTTACATTTACCCTTAAGCGCAGTTGCTTCGATGAAAATTATAACCCGTCAGAGAATACGCGTACGACCACCAACTTTGCCAACCTCGCCCGCGGGGAAAAGCGTCAGGAGAACCTGCGTAATACCCTGGTGATGATCAATAACCGCTTTAACGCCCTGGCGCGCTGGGATAACCCCAATGCCGATCGTTACGCGGTCGAGCTTGAGATCGTCTCTGTGGATCTGAATATTGGTGCGGAGAAAACCTTCCCGGCCATTGAAATATTGCAAACCACAATCGTCGATAAAAAAACCAATGAACGCATCGACGGTATTGTCGGCAATAACTTCTCCTCTTACGTGCGCGATTACGATTTCAGCGTCCTGCTGCTGGAGCATAATAAAAACCAGCCCCATTTCACCATTCCGGAGAAGTTTGGTGTCTTGCACGGCAATATCTTCCGCCATTTTGTTAATTCACCGGAATACCGGGAGAATTTCAAAAAAGCACCGGTGATTTGCCTGAGCGTGTCCAGCAAAGACACTTATCGTCGCACGGGTAACCAGCACCCGGTGCTGGGCATTGAGTACACGCCGGATGGCGAGTCATTGACGGAGCAGTACTTCGCGAAAATGGGCCTGAAGGTACGCTATTTCATGCCTGAAAACAGCGTGGCGCCGTTTGCCTTCTTCTTCACCGGCGATTTGCTCAGTGATTACACCAATCTTGAACTGATCGCCACCATCAGCACGATGGAGACGTTCCAGAAGATCTATCGCCCGGAAATTTATAACGCTAACTCGGCGGCAGGACACTGCTATCGCCCCGATCTGAATCAGCAGGATCACTCATTAACCAAAATTGTTTACGACCGTGTTGAACGCAGCCAGCTGGCCATTGAGCAGGGTAAATTCACGGAAGAACAATTTATCAAACCTTACAAACACGTACTCGAGCAGTGGTCTGATAACTACGCGCGTTAATTAATCGAATTTAAAAGGGTTATACATATGAAAACATTGCTCCCGACGTCAACCGCTGGCAGCCTGCCTAAGCCAACCTGGCTTGCACAACCTGAAACGCTGTGGTCACCGTGGAAATTAGAGGATCAGGAGTTACTGGCCGGTAAGCAGGATGCGCTGCGTTTATCGCTTGATGAGCAGATCCGCGCGGGGATTGATATCGTCAGCGATGGCGAACAGACGCGCCAGCACTTTGTGACCACCTTTATTGAACACCTCAGCGGCGTGGATTTTGAAAACCGTCAGACCGTGCGCATTCGTAACCGCTACGATGCGAGCGTGCCGACGGTGGTCAGCGCCGTGGCGCGTCAAAAACCGGTGTTCGTGGACGACGCAAAATACTTACGGCAGCTCACGGATAAGCCAATCAAGTGGGCCCTGCCGGGGCCAATGACCATGATCGACACCCTTTACGACGCGCACTATAAAAGCCGCGAAAAGCTGGCCTGGGAGTTCGCTAAAATCCTCAATCAGGAGGCAAGAGAGTTAGAGGCCGCAGGTGTCGATATCATTCAGTTTGATGAGCCGGCATTTAACGTCTTTTTTGATGAGGTCAACGACTGGGGGATTGCGGCGCTGGAGCGTGCCATTGAAGGGCTGAAATGCGAAACTGCGGTGCACATCTGCTACGGATACGGCATCAAGGCCAATACCGACTGGAAAAAGACCCTTGGCTCAGAATGGCGCCAGTATGAAGAGGCGTTTCCTAAGCTTCAGACATCGAATATCGACATCATCTCGCTGGAGTGTCACAACTCCCGCGTGCCGATGGATCTGCTGGAGCTGATCCGCGGCAAAAAAGTGATGGTAGGCGCCATCGACGTGGCAACCAACACCATTGAAACCGCGGAAGAAGTGGCTGACACCCTGCGTAAAGCGCTGCAGTTTGTCGATGCCGACAAGCTTTACCCGTCAACCAACTGCGGTATGGCGCCGCTTTCCCGTCAGGTTGCCAACGGTAAGCTGAAGGCGCTGAGCGCCGGAGCCGCGATTATCCGCAACGAGCTTGGCGCGTAATCACCTGCTCTGCGTTTGCCAGTAGAGCGGCGTACCGAAACACCCGACGTAATGATCAATCACCGCCCTGACGTTAAGGGGCGGATGCCGCGCGTTTGGGTAGATCGCCGCAATATTCAGGGGCTCCGTATGAATGGCGCATTCCAGCCCTGGCAGGAGTGCGACCAGTTCGCCCTGCTGCACGCGGTCGCCAATCAGCCAGTCCGGAAACAGCACAATCCCCATCCCGCCCAGCGCGGCAGCAAGCAGCGATTCCGCATTATTTGACGTCATTAATGGCATCACCGGGTAGTGCACCCACTCCTCCCCCGCACCGCGCAACAACCAGCGGTTAGGCCCCGACGAACCACGGTAGACCAGGCATTTATGATGCGCCAGATCGTCCGGCCCTTGCGGCGCGCCGTGCTGTCGCAGATAGTCCGGCGAGGCGGCCAGATGGTAGCGCTGCTGACCAAAAATGCGCGCGTGAAAGGTGGAGTCCGTCAGCACGCCGATGCGAAAGATCACGTCGGCGGCATTCTTGTGCGGGTCGATAAAATCATCGGTCAGCGTCAGCTCGATATTCAGCCGCGGATAGCGCGCCGTCAGACCAGGCAGCCCTGGCGCAATGTGCCGCTGGCCGAAAAAGACCGGTGCATTAATGCGGATCGTGCCGGAAGGCTCCGTTGAACGTGCATCCAGCTCCCGACGAGCCTCCTCAAAACTCGTCATCATCTCCCTGGCATAGCGGATAAACAGATGACCACTTTCTGTGGGGATCACCGCCCGGGTATTGCGGTAAAAAAGCTGCTGGCCGAGTGCGTCCTCAAGCTGGTGGATAATGCGCGAAACCTGCGAGGCGGAAAGGCCCTCGCGGCGCGCGACCACGGAAAAATTTTCGGCTTCAAAAACCGCGATAAAAATCTTCAGCGAACGGAGGTTCATGCTCCCGGCATCGTACATTCGTGCATATCCTGCAAAGGTGTTTCCTGCATTATGGCATTTTTCTCATGACCAGACCGACGTAATCTTCTCCGCCTGCAAAACGGAGGAATAACAATGCAGCTTGTTTTGATTTTACTGGTGATTGCCGGGGGGATGGGGCTTTCCGTAGAGGCTGGCCTGCTGGGGCCGCTGGGTGGAAAAGTCGGTGATTTATGGGCCACGTTCAGCATTTTTGGCGTCGGCGCCGCGCTGACGTTTCTGCTGATGCTGTTCTTCAGCCCGCGCAACAGCCCGTCGTTTTTTGCCCAGCCTGGCTGGCAGTTGCTCGGCGGGGTACTTGGCCCGGTTTACGTGGTGATCCTGACCCTAGCCACCCCGGCCATCGGCATCGCCCTGACGATGATTGGCATTCTGGCGGGGCAGGTTTTTAAAAGCCTGCTGATCGACCATTACGGTCTGCTGGGCACACCGCACAGGAAGATCAACGCGAAACGGATCGTCGCGCTGGGTTTTATTATTGCGGCACTGATTCTGGTCGCACAGGGGTAACACGATGACACTGATGATGATTATTCTGGCCGTGTGCGGCGGCGCGACGCTGAGCATTCAGGCGGCGATCAACGGGCAACTCGGCAGCCGCGTGGGCGTATTCAAAAGCGCGTTCCTGACGTTCTCCGTTGGCGCGCTGGTCACCGCCTTGCTGATTTTTTTCTTTGAACCAAAACAGACAGTCACCCTGCTGGACGTGCCGAAATGGCAGCTTCTCGGGGCGATGTTTGGCGTGCCGTACATTGTGATCATGGTCGTGGCGGTGCAGCGCATCGGCACCGCCGTCGCCACGGTCGCGGTGATTTTTGGTCAGCTCACCATGAGTATGCTGATTGATAACTTTGGCTGGCTGGGCAATGCGGCCATTCCGTTTTCGACGAGCCGACTGGCCGCCGTCCTCTGCCTGGGTATTGCGCTGTTTTTCATTTACTCAGGCAGTAAAAACGCCCCTCCCCACGATTAACGTTACGCCTTGCGGGTAAAGAACAGCGTCACCGTGGCGACGGTGACGCCAAATTTCTTCATCTCGGTTTTATTAAACAGGTGTGTGCCATCCTGCAGGTACATCCAGTCGTCGAAGTGCAGCAGCCAGGTGCTGCCGTTGGCCTTCACGTTCATGCTGTACCTCCAGTTGAAGGCATTGCCCGCCGCCTGCCCCGTCGCCACGCCGTCGATATCGCCCGCCGTGCCCTCATAACGATCGGTCGCCACGCGGCGGATATGCCATACCCGCTGCTGTTTTTCACCATCGTCGTAGACAAAATGTTCATTCAGCGTCAGCGTGTCGCCAATCACGTCCCCGGCAATCTCCACGTGGAAGCGGCGGATCTGCTTCCCGCTGCGATCCTGCACCATCCCCCACGCTTCCGTTTTGCCCTGGAAATAGTGGAATATATCAAGCCGCGGCTGCTGCTGGCGGTACTCCGTCACGTCCGTGCTGCAGCCTGCCAGCAACATCGTCACACCCAGCGCCATGATCAAAAAACGTTTCATTGTTGTCCTCCGATTAACTGCTGACGCAGCTCAGGGTATTTCGTGCGGGGATCAAGCCAGATCCCCAGAAAACGTGTGCTGAACGCTTGCGACTGAGGCGGCCCCAGGGGTCTGAAAGTGCCCGATGCAGAAGGTGCGCGGTACCAGAACTGTCCTTGCTTATCGTTAAGCACGAACGCCAGCTGCGCCCCCGGCCCGACATCCGGCCACAGCGAGGCAAGCATTCGCAGCCAGGCTTCGCTCTGCGGTTCCTGCTGCAAAACCCCCTGTGCTCGCCACTGGTCGCGGGTTGCCTCGACCAGGTCTTCACTGTCGATGTCACGCGCGTAGGTGATAATGAGCGCCTGATCCTGCATCTTGCCGGTGTAGCGCCCTTCAGGGGTGCGCAACTGGGAGGTATAAACGGTGAAAGGCCCCCAGGTCAGCGTGGCATCCCCCACCTTGCGCCAGCCAAGCCAGTCGGTTGCCTGGGCGAAAGGCGTAAGGGTGATGAGCCAGAGGAACAGGAGTGCGGCTCTCATTGTTGCCTCCCTGTCAGCAAGTGGTAAAACAGCATCAGCACCAGCCAGCCCGGCACCATCCAGCTGACGACGATAAAGGTTGGCTCCAGAAAGGCGATGGCACCGAGCCGCTCACCGATAAGATACGCCACCGGACCGCCCACGGAAGCCAGCAGCATCAGCATCCAGCCGGGTAACGTTGTGGTGCGGGTGAGCTGCGTCCAGACGGTGGCAAACATCAGCCACAGCGCCACCATCCACACGGGCATCAGCGATTCACCGGTGAAGGCGATCAGCCCCGTCAGCGCCCAGAGTGCATCCAGCAGAGTGCCCGCGAGTGCCAGCAGAATGGCATAAACGCGGTGTGCAGGCGGCAACATCAGGCAGGCGAAGATCGCCAGCACGCACCAGATAATCAGGCCACGCTCGCGAAACAGCACCACCAGCGTCCAGTAGAGATCGAACGCGATAGCCAGGGCGAAAACCTGCACGTAACGTTTCATACGCGCTCGGCGGTCAGTTGCACCACGCTGATGGTGCGGGCGTTAAACCCGGCTTCGCAGTAGCCAAAGTAATAGAGCCACATCCGACGAAACCGCTCATCAAATCCCAGTTTTTCAATCTCCTGCCAGGCATGGAGAAAACGCTGACGCCAGTGCGCCAGCGTGCGCGCGTAGTCCGGCCCCATATCAAACAGGTTGCGCACCACAAAATCGGTGTGGCGCGTCATCAGCGCATTCATCGCCGTTATGCTCGGCAAAAAGCCGCCGGGGAAGATATACCGCTGAATAAAATCCACGCTTTTGCTGTAGTCGCGATACCGCTGATCCTGAATGGTGATGGCCTGAATCGCCATGCGCCCACCCGGACGCAGACGCGCCTGACAGGTGCGGAAGAACGTTGGCAGATAGCGTTGCCCGACGGCTTCAATCATCTCAATCGACACCAGCTTGTCGTACTCGCCGGTTAAATCGCGATAGTCGCAGAGCAACACCTCAACGCGGTCCTGCAGACCGGCCCGGGCAATCCGCTCTGTCGCCCAGCGATACTGCTCCTGCGACAGCGTGGTAGTGGTCACCCGGCAGCCGTAGTGACGGGCCGCGTATTCCGCCATCGCCCCCCAGCCGGTACCAATCTCCAGCAGATGATCGCTGGGGTTCAGCGCCAGCTGTTCGCACAGACGCGCCATTTTCGCCCGCTGCGCGTCGCTAAGATCCTGCTCCTCCCCGCTAAACAGCGCGCTGGAATAGAGCAACTCCTTGTCCAGAAAATGGGCATAAAACGCGTTACCCAGATCGTAATGTGCCGCAATGTTTTCCCGCGCCTGCGCCCGGGAGTTGCGCCGCGTCCAGTGGCGAAGCCGCTCCAGCGGTCTGCCAAGCAGGCGGAACCCGTTTTCGAGCCGCCCCAGTACCTGGCTGTTTAGCGCAAGCAGTTGCAGAAGCGGCGTGAGCTGCGTGGTTTCCCATTCGCCATCCATCCAGGCTTCCGCCGCGGCCAGGCTGCCTCCGGTCAGGACGCGCCAGTAGACGCCCGGGCTGAGGATCTGCACGTCGGCATGCAGCGCGGCAGACAGCTCACCGAAATGAAAGGTCTGCGCCCCTTCACGCAGCGTGAGCGAGCCGCCACGAAGGCCGCTCAGCACGCGAAAGAGCAGCCAGCGCGCGACGCGAACGTTGCGCGGGATATCGGGTTCAAGCGCAAAGACAGGATCGGTCATGAGCGTTCACTCCTGCTGACAGGATGGTTATACAGAGGCACGCGCTTAAGCCACAGCCGCAGCGCCTGCCAGTAAATCGCGAAAACGGTTTTGAGCGTCATCAGCGGAATACGCAGCAGCAGTCCACGCAGTGCCGGGCGGGTCAGCGGCGCGCGGCGAAGCGCCAGCGTGGCATCAAATACCTTTGACGCCTGATGATTTTCAATGTGCATATGCAGCGTGTTATCCGGGTTGTTGAAGCGCCAGTGGTAAATCATGTCCATGGGGTTAAACGGAGAAACGTGAAACGCTTTCTCCGTGGGCTGGGCGTGCTGACCATTGACGGCGTAATAATGTCGTTCGTTCCAGGGCGTATTGCGCACTTCGGCCAGCACCCAGCGCAGCGTCTCTGCCGGGTCATAGCAGTAGTAAAAATTGACGGGATTAAAATGAAAGCCGAAGTAGCGCAGTTGCGTCAGGAGCATCACCCGCCCCTCAGGACGTTCGCCGGTCAGGCTTTCCAGCCGATTCAGCACGTTCTCTTTAAGCGGCGAGCCCAGCGGATAATCCGCATCATGGAACGATGCGGCGGCAAACCGGTTGCGCCGCACGCCAACGGTGGGCAACTTATCCAGTTCGTCGAGATCGAGCCAGGCCATAAAGACGCCGTAGCTGAACTCATGCGTTTTCGGCTGGAGACGGCGGTGGCGTAATACGCCGTGATAGAGGCAACTGTTCATCGGTTTCCCTCCCCGGCTGTTATCGCATTGACGACATCCAGCGCGCTGCGCACGCCATCTTCATGAAAGCCGTTGTACCAGTACGCGCCGCAGAACCAGCTCCGCTGGTGACCGTTGATTTCGCTGCGGCGCGCCTGTGCCCGCCAGCTTTGCGGGTTAAACAGTGGATGTTCATACACAAAGCGCCGCAGCACGAAGCGTTCGTCCACCGGCGTTTCGGGGTTTAAGGTGACGCAGAACAGCGGGCTACCGGCGGGCAGCCCCTGCAAGATATTCATGTTGTACGTTACGCAGGCGCTGGCCTGATCCTGGCCGCTCAGGCGGTAGTTCCAGCTGGCCCAGGCGCGCTGACGCACCGGCAGCCAGCGCGGATCGCTGTGCAGTACCACCTCATTACGCTGCCAGCCAATATCGCCCAGCACCTCCTGCTCAGCGGCGGAAGGTGCGTCGAGGATGGCCAGCGCCTGGGCTGAGTGACAGGCAAAAATCACCTGATCAAAACGGTGGCTCGATTCTTCAAGATGGATGGTGACACCCTGTGCATCACGGCTTACCCGCTGCACCGGCGCGTTGAGGTGCAGCGTGAGCCGGTCACCCAGCTGTGCCAGAATAGCGCGGATATACTCCCGTGAGCCGCCGGGCACCACGTACCACTGCGGGCGCTGAGTGATATCCAGCAGACCGTGATTCTCAAAGAAGCGTAAAAAGAGCGGCAGCGGAAAACGTTTCATCTCCTGTAGCGACGACGACCAGATGGCCGCCCCCATCGGGAGAATATAATGACGCGCAAAGAACGGCGTAAAGCGATGCTGTTCCAGGAACGTTTGCAGCGTCGCGCCGGGCTCCACGTCCTCTTTCAGAGCCTGTTTCGCCAGGCGATTAAAACGGACAATCTCCCCAAGCAGACGCCAGAACGCCGGGTTCACCAGGTTACGACGTTGTGCAAAGAGCGTCGTCAGGGTGTGGCCGTTGTACTCCAGCCCACTTTGCGGATTGTGTACCGAGAAGCTCATCTGCGTTTTTTGCCCGCTGATGCCCAGCTCGCTAAGCAGCCCCATAAAGCGCGGATAGGTGCGGTCGTTGTAGACGATAAAACCGGTGTCGATGGCGTAGGTACCCTGCGGCGTCGGCACGTCAACCGTGGCGGTATGGCCGCCGGGGGTGGCACCGGCTTCAAACAGGGTGACCTCATGATGGCCGGCAAGGCGCCAGGCGCAGGTCAGCCCGGCGATGCCGCTGCCGATAATGGCGATCTTCATGAGCGCACCATCCTGCGCAGCAGTGCGCGCTGTAAGAACGCTGGCAGCCCGGAAAGCAGCCGCAGCGTCAGACCAAATCCCGCTGGAAACGCGATGTGGTTTTTACCTTTTTCCAGGCCACGGCGAATGGCTTTTACCGCCTCTTCAACGCTCACCCTGCCCGGCATAGCGAAATCATTTTTGCGGGTCAACGGGGTGTCGACAAAACCGGGCGATACCACGGTGACTGCAATCCCTTTTGGCTCCCAGTCGAGACGCAGGCTCTGCGCAAACCAGGTGAGCGCGGCTTTAGATGCACCGTACGCTTCAGCGCGTGGAAACGTCAGCCAGTGAGCCATAGAGCTCACCAGCACCACGCGGTTACCGGCCACAAGCTGTGGCTGCAGCGCGGCAAGGCAATTGACAGGCCCCTGAAAGTTAGTGGTCATCACCCGCTCTACCAGCGCGGCGTCCACCACGCCGTGTTCCAGATATTCGCAGGTTCCGGCACAGAGGATCGTCAGGTCGGCCGCGCAGCCCGTCAGCGCCTGGCGACAGGCGTCCCTGTCTGTCATATCGAACAGGCGTACCGTAATGTTTGAACTGTGCTGATGCAGGGCTTCCAGACGCGCCGGATCCCGCCCGCAGGCGATGACATGGTGACCGTCACCGGCAAAAGATTGCGCCAGCCCCGCCCCAATGCCTGAACTGGCGCCGGTGATCAGGACCGTCATCATGATTTCACCCTCCGCTTCACGCCGCGAACCGCCCAGCCAAGCAAAGGCAGATGTTCGTAGATCATCTCTCCGGCATCGTAGTAGTCCCGCTGGCGAATAATCCGATCCTTTTCCACGTCCACCACGGAGCAGCCAGGCAGTTCCAGA
Source organism: Enterobacter sp. 50793107 (assembly GCF_001463365.1). Taxonomy (NCBI): domain Bacteria; kingdom Pseudomonadati; phylum Pseudomonadota; class Gammaproteobacteria; order Enterobacterales; family Enterobacteriaceae; genus Enterobacter; species Enterobacter sp. 50793107. The sequence continues at coordinate 27,917 of NZ_LNII01000021.1, forward strand.
GGCTCGCCACCGGCAATGCGCGGGTGCGACCAGTGCATGACCCAGGTGACAACAAAGCGATGCTCGCCGATCAAAGGGGAATCAAGCGTGAAACGACAGTGTTCGACATTCGCCAGCAGATGGGTGAAATAGCGCTGCAGGGCGAACAGGCCGTTATGTTCACCAAACGGATCGATAAGCGTGGCATCGGGATGGTAAAGCCCCGCCAGCGCCGAGGGCGGCTGGGAATCCAGCGCGGTGTAGTAATCAACAAACCGACTGATGACGTCAGGCAAAAGGTTCATGGGTCACATCCTGGCGGTAAACAACGTAGCGTAAGCGCATAATTAAAACTTACACAATTAGAGTTATTTGTCCAAGTTTGTGCAGAAATATATTTTTATTATTTTAATTATCAGTTGGTTGGGTAAGTTACTTTCGTGCCAGTAGTTGAGGCGCAATAAGGTCTGACCGTCATCGGGCTACTTTTTCAGGTTAACCCTAAGGTAAATTCCCCCGTTCTCTTCCAGGCTTATTCTTTTTATTCATAAGGATGACATGCGATGAGACGTTTCTTTCTCTCCCTTTTCTCCAGCCCGGAATCGTTACTTCAGGTGATGAGTCAGCAGGAAATCATTGAAGCCGTTGAGGATGGCGACCGGATTATCATCGACCAGGATGGTAATGCCTCGGTGAACTATAAAAGCAACGAGGTACGCCAGGATTTTCTGCGCCACGTCAATGCGTTAAAGAGGGCGTAATATGGGAACGGCGATATTTATGGTGCTGATGGTCTGCGGGTACTGGTACACCAGCCGCGACCTCTCTACCCGCTTCAAAATCAAGCGATCCTTCGGCTGGGATGTCTATTTTCTGGTTGCCCTTTACGGCTCGATCTTCGTTCTGCAAGGTGTGATCGCCACCGGGCTGCTCTGGCTGCTGCTGCTCGCCCTCTCCGCGGCTGACAACACCTTCCACTTTACGTCAGAGCGTTATGCCGACTGGCAGATGGACTTTATGAACTGGAGTTTCCTGGGTATCCAGGCACCCGTAGTGGTGATGCTGGCCTTCGCCATCCTGTTTTGTCTTTACCGCTCAAACTGGGCGGGCAGCGCCCGACTGGACGGTGAAGGCAGGAAAAAGCTCTATAAGCGCCTGGCGCAGGCGAGCGGGATTGAACAACTGCTTTATCAGTGCATGGAGCAAGGCGAGCTGGCGCAGGTGACGCTACGGTCGGGGCGTATCTATGTCGGCATGATCCATACGGCGACGCTGGAATATGAGAAAACGGCCAATATCGTGCTTATTCCCATGCTGAGTGGCTATCGCGATCGCCAGACGATGAATTTTCGCATCGAAAATAACTACAGCAAATGGTATGACGGGCATGGCATCACCCTCGACTCTGAGCCCAGAAGTGCGATGGATTTCAGAAAGGTGATTATGCTCAACCAGATTGAGAGCCTTGCGCTGTTCGACCCGGCAAGCGCCAGCGTGCTCGACATGGCTCAGCGGGAAAAAGCCGCGCAATGAGCTTCTCATCCGTTCAGTAAGGCGTGTAAACTACCTTTAGTAGTTAACTGATTTGAGGAAAAGATGGTTGTTAAGCGCTTAAGAAAAGAAGAACGCCGCGCACAGCTGCTGGAAGTCGCGCGCGGAATTGTGCGCCAGCAAGGCACTGAGGCCCTTACGCTGGGTTTCCTGGCCGAGCGCGCCAACGTCACCAAACCCATTCCTTACGATCATTTTGGCGATCGTGAAGGGCTGCTGATGGCGCTCTATCAGGACTTCAGCGACAGGCAGCTCAAGAAATTTCGCGAGACGTTGAACAGAGACAATAAAACGCTGGCACAGACGATCCGTTTTTTCAGCGCCGCGTATATCGACTGCGCGATCTCTGCGGGCCCCGAAACGGGCCCCATAGCGGCGGCTCTGTCCGGCTCGCGGGCGCTGCAGATTTTCCGCGAGGCCTGCGTGGCCGACTGCGCAGACTGCCTGCGGATGGCGCTTGCCCCTTTTATTGTGCTGCAAGGGGTAACAGGTGAAGCGGCCCTGACAGCCATTATTGGGGCCGCGGATGCGCTCAGTACGGCTGCCGGAAATGGGATCCTCGCGCGTAACGTTGCCGAAGAGATGCTCAGCGGCGCGATGACTGGCGTCCTCAATACCTATCTGGACAGCACAAAATGAGTGCCCTGCCAGATTGACAGTTAAGTTACCAATAGTAACATAGAGACATCTTCACTCACCCTGTTGAGGTCTCTATGTCTGCATCAAACGTCATCAATACTGCCCTGATCGTGACGGCTCATCCGGTCGAAAATTCGTTATCCCAATCCCTGGCGCAGCGAATTGCCGGGAAGTTACAGGAACAGGGTACGCAGGTTGAAATAGCCGATCTGCATGCCGAAGGTTTTTCCCCGACCATGATTCGACCCGACCTTGACCTCTACCACGGCGATGCCCGCGCGCTGCCGGACGAGGTGCTGCGCGAGCAGCAGCGTGTCGAGCGCGCGGATATGCTGGTATTTGTCTTCCCGATTTACTGGTGGTCCGTTCCCGCCCTTCTGAAAGGCTGGTTTGATCGGGTGCTGACCGTAAACTGGGCCTATAAAGTGGCTGAAGATGGTCGCATCGTGGGTAATTTACGTGATGTGCCCGTGCGCCTGGTCGCAACGGCGGGCAGCGATCTGGCCGGGTTCGATAAGCACGGTTATTCCGGTGCCATTCAGACCCAGATTGTTGAAGGGGTGTTTGGCTTCTGTGGCCTTAAAAACGTGACGCTCGATATCCTCTATCAGGCCGATTCAGCCACTCCTCAGCAGGTGGACGAATTCCTGCAAAGCCTCACTAAGATCTGAATCGTACGGCGCAGCCATTCCCGAGGTTTGGCTGCGCACGCAAAGCCGTAATTAGCGCGGTATCAGCGCTTCAAGTCCCCTTCGCAACTGACTGACCACCTCTTTGGTATCCATGCCCATTTGCGCATGTATGATGGCACCGTCTATCAGCATTAAAATTTGCGTGTTAATAGCCTCATCAGCAATACCGGTGAGGGAGGCAATTTTTTCCCGGGTTTCAGATTTATGGTTGCGGCAAATGGCTTTTATTTCACTTTCATTGTCTTCTGATTTTGCTTCTGCGCTGGCATTAATAAACGCACAGCCATGAAACAACGGGGAAATAAACCACCCGTTAAGCGTTGCAGCTAATGCATCCGATGCAGCCCGCTCCTCTTCGAGATATTGTCGAAGCGTGGTTTCAAACCAGGTAATCCACAGCTCGTGCCGATATTGCAGATAGGCAAGAATAAGCAAACTCTTACTCGGGAAATGGCGATAAAACGTCACTTTAGTCACTTTTGCCTGTTTGATAAGCGTATCAACGCCCGTTGCTCTGAACCCGGTGGAATAAAAGAGTTCGTGCGCGGTGAGTAATATTTTATCTCTGACGCTGACTTTTTGATCGTTATTCGTAGTGAGAGTATTCACGCTTATCTGGCCTCAAACAGTGTGTTGACAGACGGTATTTACAGGCATAGATTAACGCAAGTAGACAGACCTGTCTACATACTATCAACCCGAGGTAGCCGAGATGAACACACGCCCCCCTTTACCGCCGTTTACCCGTGAAAGCGCCATTGAAAAAGTCAGGCTGGCAGAAGATGGCTGGAATAGCCGCGACCCGGCAAAAATCGCACTGGCCTATTCGCTGGACACGCAGTGGCGTAACCGTGCGGAGTTCGCCACGAACCGCGCGGAGGCGCAGGCGTTCCTTGAGCGGAAATGGAAGAAAGAGCTGGATTATCGCCTGATAAAAGAGCTTTGGGCATTTACCGACAACCGCATCGCCGTGCGCTATGCCTATGAATGGCATGATGATTCAGGTAACTGGTTCCGCTCTTACGGCAATGAAAACTGGGAGTTCGAGCCGGACGGCCTCATGAAGCGGCGTTTTGCCTGCATCAACGATATGCCCATCAAGGAATCTGAACGGCTCTTTCACTGGCCGCTGGGCAGACGCCCGGACGATCACCCGTCCCTGAGCGATCTGGGGTTATAGGATTTTTCATATCTCCGGGCTTGTGCAATAACTCCGGGCAAAGAGTGATACACTCTGGCTCACAGCACTGAAAAATACATGATTAAAAGAGTGACCAAATCATATGATGGTCACTCGTTGTCAACTGATGCCCGTCGCGCTAAGCTGAAATAATGACGAAAAATATGAACACCCCATCCACGCGTGGTCCCCTTGACCACTCTGTCCGCGAGCAAATCGTCGAAGCGGCTTTTGAGCACTTCGGCCATTACGGCTATGAAAAAACCACCGTGGCAGAACTGGCTAAATCCATCGGTTTTTCAAAAGCCTATATCTATAAATTTTTCGATTCCAAACAGGCAATTGGCGAGGTTATCTGCGCTAACCGCCTGGCGCTGATCATGACGGCAGTGGAAACAGCCATCGCCGACGCGCCGTCGGCCAGTGAAAAAATGCGCCGCCTTTTCCGGGCGTTAACCGAGGCTGGCAGCGAACTCTTTTTCCACGATCGTAAACTTTATGATATCGCCGCCGTTGCCGCGCGGGATAAGTGGCCGTCTACCGAGCGGTATACCGAGAGCCTGATGAAACTGATTGAAAGCATCATTGTTGAAGGCCGCCAAAGCGGGGAGTTCGAAAGAAAAACGCCCCTGGATGAGGTGACCTACGCCATATACATGGTGATGTGCCCTTTCATCAACCCCGTGCAGTTGCAATATAACCTCGAAACCGCCCCGACCGCAGCACTCCTCCTCCCTTCCCTGATTTTACGAAGCCTGGCCCCCTGATTTGTGACCATTGACTTTATTGGTCACTGGTCTGAGAATGCGGAAACCGTCCCTGGATACGATAAGGTTTCCCCATGCTCAGGCTTCATTCCGCCCGTTTTGCCGTTTGTCTCCTCCCTTTCGCCCTGGTGGCATGCGGTGATAACCCCGCCACCGACGATCCGCGCACCCAGCCACCGCTTGTCAGATCCGCCTCCGTTGAACCGGCGAACGATGCGTCCCGCGCGTTTACGGGTGTGGTCGTTGCCAGAACGCAAAGCGATCTCGGTTTCCGGGTTCAGGGCAAAATCCTTGAACGCCTTGTTGATACGGGGCAGACCGTTAAGCAGGGCCAGCCGTTAATGCGTCTGGATCCGGTTGACCTGAAGTTACAGGCACAAGCACAGCAGCAGGCGGTGGATGCCGCCCAGGCCCGGGCGAGAAAAGCCACCAGCGATGAGGCGCGCTATCGCGGCCTGGTGGCAACAGGTGCTGTCTCTGCCTCGGAGTATGACCAGATAAAAGCGGCAGCGGATGCCGCCAGAGCTGAACTCAGTGCCGCACGCGCTCAGGCCACCGTCGCGCAAAATGCGACCGGCTATGCCGTGCTGCTGGCCGATTCCGACGGCGTGGTCATGGAGACGCTTGCAGAACCCGGCCAGGTGGTCAGTGCAGGTCAGGCGGTGATCAGACTGGCCCGCTCAGGGCAACGCGAGGCGCTCGTCCAGTTGCCAGAGACATTGCGCCCTGCCGTCGGTAGTAAAGCGCTGGCAACGCGCTATGGCAGCGAGGCACAGCCTGTTACCGCGACACTGCGCCTGCTCTCTGATGCAGCCGATACCACCACCCGCACTTATGAAGCACGCTATGTGCTGGAAGGCTCGCTGGCTAACGCGCCGCTGGGTGCGACCGTCACCCTGCATATCGAACAAAATGCTGAACGTCAGGTAATGCAGGTTCCGCTGGCGTCTCTGTACGATGCAGGCAAAGGGCCCGGCGTGTGGCGGATCTCCGCGCAGCCCGCAAAAGTGATGTGGCAGCCCGTCAAAGTGCTGAGTGTGAGCGACGATGCCGCGCAGGTGACGGGCGGCGTCAAACCGGGCGAGAAAATTGTGGCGTTGGGCGCCCATCTTCTGCATGACGGTGAAGCTGTCCGTCTGGCTGAACAACGCGGTACGGCTCTGGCGGGGAGTCAGCCATGAGCGACGGACGCTTCAACCTCTCAGCGCTTGCCGTGCGCGAGCGTGCCATCACGCTGTTTCTGATTATTCTGGTGACGCTTGCCGGTATTTACGCCTTCTTTGGACTGGGACGGGCTGAAGATCCGCCCTTCACGGTAAAGCAAATGACGGTGATTACCGTCTGGCCCGGCGCAACCGCACAGGAAATGCAGGATCAGGTTGCTGAACCGCTGGAAAAACGGCTGCAGGAACTCAAGTGGTATGACCGTACCGAAACCTATACCCGCCCGGGCATGGCGTTTATCACCCTCTCCTTACAGGACATGACGCCCCCCTCCGAGGTGCAGGAAGAGTTCTATCAGGCGCGCAAAAAGCTTGGCGATGAGAGCAAAAATCTCCCGGCGGGCGTGATGGGCCCGATGATCAATGACGAGTTTGCGGATGTCACCTTTGCCCTCTTTACGCTAAAGGCAAAGGGTGAACCGCAGCGTCTGCTGGTGCGTGATGCTGAAAGCCTGCGCCAGCAACTCCTGCATGTGCCTGGCGTCAAAAAAGTGAACATCATCGGCGAACAGGCCGAGCGGATTTATATCGCCCTCTCTCATGACCGTCTGGCAACGATGGGGCTGGCACCGCAGGATATTTTCAACGCGCTGAACAATCAGAACGTTCTCACGCCAGCAGGCTCCATAGAAACACAGGGTGCGCAGATCTTTATTCGCCTTGATGGTGCTTTTGATACGTTGCAGAAGATCCGCGATACGCCGCTGGTCGCTCAGGGTAAAACGCTCAGGCTGTCTGATGTGGCAACGGTTGAACGCGGTTATGAAGATCCTCCCACGCTGCAGATCCGTAACCAGCGTGAACCGGCGCTGCTGTTAGGTATTGTGATGCGGGAGGGCTGGAACGGTCTGGCGCTGGGGAAAGCGCTGGATGCCGAAACGGCTAAGATCAACGAAAACCTGCCGCTGGGAATGACCCTGACCAAAGTCACCGATCAGTCCGTGAATATCCGCTCGTCGGTGGATGAATTTATGATCAAATTCTTCGTCGCCCTGCTTGTGGTGATGGTGGTGTGCTTTGTCAGCATGGGCTGGCGCGTGGGCGTGGTCGTCGCGGCGGCGGTTCCCCTGACGCTGGCAGTCGTCTTCGTGGTGATGGAGGCGGCGGGGATAAACTTTGACCGCGTAACGCTGGGCTCGCTGATCCTTGCTCTGGGTTTACTGGTTGATGATGCCATTATCGCCATTGAAATGATGGTGGTGAAAATGGAGGAAGGCTACGACCGAATCAAAGCCTCCGCTTACGCCTGGAGCCATACCGCCGCGCCTATGCTGGCCGGTACCCTCGTGACGGCGATTGGCTTTATGCCAAACGGGTTCGCCCAGTCGACCGCCGGGGAATACACCAGCAATATGTTCTGGATTGTCGGCATCGCCCTGATTGCCTCCTGGCTGGTTGCGGTGGTGTTCACGCCCTATCTTGGCGTTAAGATCCTGCCAGATATCGCCAAAGTCGAAGGGGGTCATGCCGCCATCTATAACACCCCGCGCTATAACCGCTTTCGCCAGCTGCTGGCCCGGGTAATTGCCAGAAAGTGGATCGTGGCCGGTTCCGTGGTCTTCATTTTTACCCTGGCCGTAGTGGGTATGGGACTGGTAAAAAAACAGTTTTTCCCTACGTCCGACCGCCCTGAAGTGCTGGTGGAAGTGCAGATGCCTTATGGCACCTCAATTGAGCAGACCAGCGCCGCAACGGCGAAAATCGAAGCGTGGTTAAAACAGCAGCCGGAAGCCAGCATCGTGACCGCCTACGTCGGGCAGGGTTCACCACGTTTTTACCTGGCCATGGCACCTGAATTACCCGATCCCTCTTTTGCGAAAATCGTGGTGATGACGGACAGCCAGACGTCACGCGAGGCGCTCAAGTTCCGGCTCCGGGAAGCGGTCGCCGGTGGACTTGCGCCGGAAGCGCGCGTGCGTGTCACACAACTGGTGTTTGGCCCCTACTCCCCCTTCCCGGTTGCCTGGCGTGTGATGGGGCCCGATGTCGATACGCTTCGCAATATCGCCGATAAGGTTAAAGGCGTTCTGCAGGCCAGCCCGATGATGAGAACCGTCAACACCGACTGGGGTTCACGAGTTCCCACACTCCATTTCACCCTCGATCAGAACCGTCTGCAGGCCACCGGCTTAACCTCAAATAGCGTGGCTCAGCAGCTCCAGTTCCTGTTATCGGGTGTACCAATTACTGCCGTGCGTGAAGATATTCGCGCTGTACAGGTTACAGGACGCGCTGCGGGCGATATTCGTCTTGATCCGGCGAAGATCGAAGGGTTTACCCTGGTTGGCAGTGCGGGACAGCGGGTGCCGCTGTCGCAAATCGGTCAGATTGAGGTCAAAATGGAAGACCCGCTCCTGCGTCGTCGCGACCGCACGCCCACCATTACCGTGCGCGGAGATATCGCCGACAATCTTCAGCCACCGGATGTGTCGGTGGCGATCATGAAACAGCTAAAACCGATTATTGATACGCTCCCGCCCGGATACCGCATTGAGATGGCAGGCTCAATTGAGGAATCAGGTAAAGCCACACAGGCCATGGTGCCGTTGTTCCCGATAATGATAGCCCTGACGTTACTGATCATCATTGTGCAGGTGCGATCTCTCTCGGCGATGGTGATGGTCTTTCTGACTGCCCCGCTGGGCCTTGTCGGCGTGGTTCCCACGCTGCTGCTGTTCAATCAACCTTTTGGGATCAATGCACTTGTCGGCTTGATTGCGCTTTCGGGCATTCTTATGCGAAATACGTTGATCCTTATCGGGCAGATTACGCATAACCAGAAGGAAGGTCTCGCCCCGTTCGATGCGGTGGTCGAAGCGACCGTCCAGCGGGCACGGCCGGTGTTACTGACAGCCCTGGCTGCCGTGCTGGCATTCATACCGCTGACCCATTCCGTATTCTGGGGGACGCTGGCCTATACGCTGATTGGCGGGACGCTGGGCGGAACGATCATCACCCTGGTCTTCCTGCCGGCGATGTATGCGATCTGGTTCAGGATCCGTCCTGCGAGTAGCGTTTCAAATTAACGGGGAGAATACGTTAAGTTTATTACATCCGGGAGTGCATTTTTAATTACCGACAGCTATTTTGCACCGCCTTAATGTTTATTCATCCCACCTTTCGCCGCCTCACTGAGGCGGCCCAAAGTTAAATATCGCTCCCTGGGTCAAATAATAAAAAAAATACCAAAACTGGCAGTTGATTCTTATTTGTATGACTTTTAAGATTTGTCTGCAAGGCATTGATAAAATTTGATTTAGGGAAATTAAAATGACAAAAAATATTGTTGCCGGAATGATGATGGCCGCGTTTTCAGGGGCAGTATATGCAGGATCCGCACAAGCCATACCGGATTTTTCACCGGAAAGTTTATCGGTTTCAGCCTCTGCCGGGATGCTGAGCGGAAAATCCCATGAAATGGTGTACGACGAAGTCACAGGAAGAAAAATCAGCCAGCTCGACTGGAAAATCAAAAATGTCGCCATTCTGAAAGGTGATATTTCCTGGGATGCTTATTCATTTTTGACACTGAACGCCCGCGGCTGGACGTCTCTGGCATCAGGCTCGGGTCATATGGATGACTACGACTGGATGAATGCAAAACAATCCTCCTGGACAGACCATTCATCCCATCCTGCGACCAACGTCAATTACGCCAATGAATACGATCTCAACGTTAAAGGCTGGATCGTCCAGGGCGATAACTATAAAGCTGGCGTAACCGCAGGTTATCAGGAAACGCGCTTCAGTTGGACGGCGACCGGTGGCTCTTATAATTATGATAACGGCACCAATACGGGCAACTTCCCGGCAGGTGAACGCGGTATTGGCTATAGCCAGCGCTTCTCCATGCCGTATATTGGTCTGGCGGGTCAGTACCGTTTCAATGATTTTGAATTCAATGCCCTGTTTAAATTCAGTGACTGGGTACGCGCGCACGACAACGACGAGCACTATATGCGCGATCTGACCTTCCGTGAGAAGACCTCGGATTCCCGCTATTACGGTGCGTCGGTTGACGCAGGTTATTACGTCACGCCGAACGCCAAAGTGTTCGCAGAATTTACCTATAGCAGTTACGAAGAAGGTAAAGGCGGTACGCAGATTATTGATACCAATACTGGCGAATCGGGCTCTATTGGCGGAGATGCTGCCGGTATTTCAAACCGCAACTATACCATTACTGCGGGTCTGCAATACCGCTTCTGATCCCGTTGTGGTTAATCAAGATCGGGCCCCTGACGGGGCCTTTTTGTGATGTTGAGTTAAACTCACATTGATTCTGACTATTTGTCGTTTTTCAAACGCGACGTCCCTGAAATATCATCCTTCAAAATTGATAAATGTTCAGGGAGCAAACATGACGCTTGACGTTATATTTCATTTAATGAAGCTGGTCTCACTAGATGAATATTCATCCGGCGCCAATTTATCGGCACTGCTGGAATCGCTGTCAGCAGAAAAAGAGAACGATGTCACCCTTGCGGCCTTTGTGCATCGCCTTCACATTCTGTGTGCCGCTCACAACGACCCCATGCAAGCTGAAGCGTTGCTCGCCGCTAATCTGCCAAAAGAGGGTGAGCCTCTTCCCGTACTGGATTTTTCAGGATGGCCGCTGGTGCGTTACGCCCTTTCAGGTGAATTACAAACGCCCGAGTCCGAGGCATACTTTCAGAACGTCACGTCGGCTGCCACTATATTGCGTGCAGCGATAGTAGATTCAGAGCGCGCAAACAATACGCCTGCGATCGCTATTCTCGATAAACTTCTCAACCTGAACGGTGCATTGCCGGAAAGGTATAAAAAAATGGCAAATATTCCTTACGCCTGAAGTTTATAGAGCAGGATACGCCCGCGGCATATCCTGCTTTTGATAACTACAGCCGATGCTCGTCGTATTCCAGACAGATGATATCAAGAGAAGGAATGACCGGGGCATGCAGGTTAAGCCAGTCCAGCAGACATTCAATACTCTTTTTCCTGAGTGAATTTTTCGGCCAGACAATGTAATAACCGTCCCCGGTGGCGATGGCTTCTTTGAAAGGCAGCGCAAGCAGGCCGCTATTCAGCGCGTCAAGCGAAAGCAGCAGGTCGGCAATCGCGACGCCATGGCCGTTCATGGCGGCACTACTCCCCTGTTCAAGGGTGTCGAAAACCGCTCCGCGACTCATATCAAGCCCGGGGAATAACCCCGTCCTTCTCAGCCACCGCCGCCAGTCGCGTCTGTCCGGGGAAGGATGGATCAGATCGCACTGCGAAAGTTGCTCTCGGGCAGATTCCAGTAAAGCGGGGGTACAGACCGGAATAAGCCATTCACTGAAAAGCAATCGGCTCTCCGTTGACTCGCCAAAATGGCCGTTGCCCAGCAGGATCGCGCAATCATAGGGCTCTCGCGTGAAATCAACGGTATCGATGTCCATCCAGACGCTGGCTATTTCAACGTTGGGTTTTTCATGATGTTCACGAAACGATCGCAGGACGTTAAGCAACCATCTCATGGTGAGCGTACTGGGTGCCTTCAGCCGCAACAGGTGGTTTTCACTTCTGAAAGCCCGACAGGCCCACTCGATGCTCCTGAACCCTTCGTGAAGCTGCCCGGCCAGAACACGCCCCGCCTCACTGATCTCCACTCTCGGCCCCTGCCGTTTGAACAACTCACAGTCGAACCACATTTCCAGGGTGCGGACATGTCTGCTGACCGCGCCCGGAGTAATATTGAGCACCTCAGCGGCTTTACTGAAGGAGTTTACTCGCGCAGCGACTTCAAAGGCGCGCAGGGCATAGAGTGGTGGTAAGGACATAATTCCCCTTTACAGGATGGCGGCCGAAACCAGAGCTTCATCTTGAGTGACTGGCAGGCGTAGTGATTTCAGCCAGCAGCCAGCGTTCAAACGTCACTAACGCCGCGTCATTGATTCCCGTTTCCGCCGGTTTAATGAAACAGAATGTCTTAATTAACCTTTCTGAGGCAGGCCATGGCGAAACCAGCATGCCGCTGCGTAGTTCGTTTTCGATATACATGCGTGGTATCAATGCGACGCCGTGACCTGCCAGCACAGCAGCGATCGCCATTTCATGAAGATCGTACCGTACGCCCTGAGACGGGTTATCAAGACTGATCCCGCTTTCCAACGCATAGCGATGCCACGCATCCGGATTCTGCCGGCGATGGATCCGCGCAAGTGCATTGAGTTGCTCACCGGGTTCCTTATCCATTAACAGTGCAGGATGACACACCGGCACCAGTTTTTCCTCAAACAACGGCTGCAGTCGCATCCCGGCCCAGGCGGGATGTTGAAAATGAACGACGGCATCAAAGCCGCTCCCGGGCAAAATAAACGGATCCGTTCTGGCCGCAAGATTGACTGAGATCTCAGGGAACTGCGAGGTAAAGCGGCTCAGGCGGGGAATGAGCCAGCGGCTGCAAAATGTCGGTAGCACGGCAATATCCAGACTCTGAGTCCCCTCTTGTATGCCCATGATGTCCTGAGTCTCCCTTTCGAGCCGCTCAAGAGTTTCACGTACATGATGAGCATAGCGCGCGCCAGCAGGATTTAGCTTTACGCGGCTCCCGGTACGGTCAAACAGTTTGCAGTTTAACAGCGATTCCAGACGTGCAATCTGGCGGCTAATCGCCCCTTCCGTCAGAAAGAGCTCCTCTGCAGCCCGGGCAAAATTACCATGCCTGGCAGCGGCATCAAAAGCCTGCAAAGAGGCGCTACTGGGTATCTTTTTGCGCATTAAGCCTGGTCCTGAGGCCGCGCATATTCTGCGCAGTCGATGAGTTAATGTCACTGAACCATGACATAGTATCGATTTAACGCACGAAAAACAGCCTGTAGCATGATGAAAAGTCATTAAGTGAAGAGGTTGTGATGTTCTATATCGTGGAATGTTCGTATAACGATCCGCCAAGCGAAGCTGAGTGGAGCACGTTTTATAGTCAGGAGAAATTGCCCGCTCTTCTCTCCGTGACCGGATTTATGACGTCTCAGCGTTTTCGGGCCATCACGCCTGGCTGCCCGGTTTATCTTGCCCTGCATACCGTTACCAACGCGGATGTTTTGCACAGTGAAGAGTACCGTCTGAAAGGCGGCGGTAATTTTTCTCGCTGGCAGAGGTGCATAACTGACTGGCACCGTAATCTCTATGCCTGTGAAGATCCGGCGCCCGCTCTCTCCTGCGATCAAATTTTGCTGTTAAGCACTCATCTCGTTAGTCCTGCCGGACACAGGGCCATCGACATGCAGGCCGTGGGGCTGGATTGTTCCCCGGAACGTCGCGTTGCGTGGGTGTTGCCTCGTGAAACTGCCATCCAGGCTTCGCCTCTTCCTGAGGTCTATCTCTACGAACCACTGACACCCCAGTTGCAGCGTTCAGGCATCAATACGCAACCAGAACAGCGGAGTACGCGATGATTCAGTCCACCTTCCCGGTACGCCAGATTGGCGATTTTGAGATTACCGCGCTCAGTGACGGCGTTCTGTCAGCTCGTCTCGATTTGCTCTCAGGAATAGAAAACGCAGCGGCAAACGAAATCCAGGAGCATGCAGGCGTCGCGGAACCCGGCGATATTCACATCAATGGCTACCTCATCCGGGGCCGGGGGAGAATTATTCTGGTTGACGCTGGCGCAGGTGGGGTGAACAACGTGGGGGGTGACCTTATCACCCATCTCGCCGCGGTTGGCGTGGTTCCTGACGAGGTGGATACCGTTTTATTAACGCACTGTCATCCGGACCATATTGGTGGTCTGCTGGATGCTGAACAGCGTCCTGTCTATCAACATGCAGATATTTTTCTTCACCCTCTGGAAGCGGAACACTGGTGGGACGATAACACGCTAAACAGTGCCGATGCGCGTGCAGCGCGTAATTTCAGGTTCGTGCGCCAGACGTTACAGGCGTGTAGTAAACAGGTGCGTTTTTTCGATGAGAACAGTGTTGCCGAAGGGATCCTGCCGGTCTGGTTACCCGGCCACACGCCCGGACATACCGGGTTTCTCATTCACTCGCATGACAAGGACTTACTGATATGGGGAGATATTGTCCACTACCCGCATATACAGTCTGCCCTGCCGGAGGTTTGCATCGCCTTTGACGCGGATCCTGCACAGGCCGAAGCAACGCGTAAAGAGGTGCTGGAACGCGCGGTCAGGGAGAATCTGCTCGTTGCGGGAATGCATATCGGGCCACAAGGGTTTGCGCGCGTTCTCCGTGTGGGAAGTGGATATCGACTCTCTTACTCTGGTTAAGACGTCAGGCTTGTTCATTCGCGTTCAGCATACGGGCCTTTCTCTTTCGTCAATCCAGCGCATCAATTCCGGAAGCTGCGTTTCTGAGAATACCGCGATCCCATGTTCAGCGAGTAATGCTGCCGCGACACCCATCCCCGTGTTGCGCACGCCGCTAAAAGAACCATCATAGATATGCTGGCTCCCGCAGGTTGGGCTGCCATCCGTGAGCAGCGCCGCGCGACAACCATGCTCCTCTGCGGTACGTAGCGCCAGCCAGGCGGCAAGCTGATAGTGCTCGGTGACATCCTGACCCGTATTCTCAATAATTCTGGCCTGCCCGCGCATGACATCCCGACCGTCGGCCGACAAAATCTCTGCTGGTGGTCGGGGCACCGGCAACCCGGCAGCCAGTTCAGGGCAGTGGATCACTAACCGCTGCTCCGCTTGCCAGCGGGAGAGTTGCGCCATCGCCTTCGCTTTTTCGCTGCCGTTATAACGAACCCTGAACCCCATCAGGCACGCACTGACCAGAATTTTATTTATCATCGCTTCCCTGTCGTGTAGATGATGAAAGTGAGGAAGTGTAACACGCTGTGGATACTGGCGTGGGTGGTGAAGGTTGGCAGTGTGCGCGAAAAACACGTACTTATCACATCAACGTCACCCGATTCAGCCCCTGCTAGTCAGATCTTCGCGCGTTGGGCCTTGAAAATAGATGTGGCTGATATGGCAACTGCGAGGTTGCATCAGTACAAAACGAATGGTTTCCCAGACCGAGCGCCCGTTCAGCAGACCGTCCCCCATTCTGGATTGATCATCAAAAGCTGGCTCTAATCCGGTATTTTCGAAATCGGGTGGATACAGTCCAGTAACACGTATGTTTTCTTCAGACATTTGCCGCGACAGTTTCGTTATAAACCCGCTCAGCCCATGTTTACTGGCGAAAAAAGCGGGATGCGCAATTGAATCGGTGAAATTAGGGATCCCACAGGAAGAGATAATCGAGATGATATCAGCGCTGGCTGAACGTCTTAATCCGGGCAGTAATGCCTGAGTCAAGAGAATCGAACCCGTCAGACCTGAACTGATGGTATTGATAATTTCTGTGTCTGGCTGATCGTCTAACCTGCCTGACAACCACTGAGCAGCATTGAGGATTAAAATATCTACAGGCTTGTCTGACGTTAACAGCTGTGAAGAAAACTGAGAAATGGAATCAGGTTGGGTTAAATCACAGAGATACCCTTTTGCCATGCCGCCTTCAGCAGTGATGATGCTGCAGGTGTTTTGAATATCATCAGCGCGCCGCGCGCAAAAATCCACCTCGACACCTTCTCGTGCCAACCACACGCACAACGCCTGTCCAAATCCCCCGCTGCCGCCAGTAATGACGGCTCTTTTACCTCTCAGCATCTTCATGTCTCCGTTTGTAGTGAGTATGTGTTGGTGGAGATATAGCATGGGGAGGCGGAGCGACATCTTTCCGTTAGTGCCATTTACATGTAAGAAAGACAGGCAACATCGAATATTGTCTACTCAATATGTCGATGAAGCCTGAAGATGATCATTCATAGCATCGTGATGACATCATCTAACCAGCCAGGAAGATGTTCCCTGTACCAGTCGAGATATAAAGGAAAGTCTGCGTTTTGCCGCTCATTAAGTAGCACAATGACTTCGGTGACAATCCATGCTTTGGCAATGGCAATTTCTCTCGCTAACGCATTACGGTCATGATGGAAAGAGAACTGGCAATAGCGTTCAGCAATATCAGTAAACATTAGCTTCGAACCCATCCCTTTTATCAGAGGGGCAAGATCGATCGCAGGACTCCCTTTTCCAAATCGTTCCCAGTCGAAAAGAACCAAATCACCGTTTTCTCTTCTTCCCCAATTGCCAGCATTGCTATCACCAGAGATCAGGCTTGGGTAAGCGAACAAAACATCACTACATTCCTGAAATAGCCGAAATTGCTGTGTACTTTTATCTGGTAACGCTAAAAGCATGAGGGACTTTTCGAGCGCCAGTTCTGACCACGAGTGGCTGTGGTAAATCCATTCAGAATTTGCGGGGAAACCATGCAAGCGTGCCAACATAGCGGTGGCGTCGTCACCTGCGACATCGTTCTGTTCAACCTTTTCAGGAATATATTCCAGTATTAACTTGCGTAAAGGGGCATTAGCGGAAAAGAGCATTGGGGTAACAATGCCAGCCTGATTAAGCTCCGTTGCAGCGTACTGATAAAAGCTGTACTCCACCTCTCCGACAGGACATTTTTCAATCACTTTATGCCCGCAGTCACTTACACTCAGCATTACTTTCGCGGTGCCCATTTTTGATAAATCCGTAGCAGACATGCACTGTCTCTTATGAATGAGTTGGGACGGTGGCACGGAGAATCCACCTGAAGCAAGACGCTAACGTTGTATGCTCAGTAAAACTGACACGAAAACGTCCAGAGTCCCTCCGGTGATTTGTGAAAATAGCCGATACCATTATCCGCCCACATCCAGTTGACCTTTTCCTCTGATCCCACCTGAAAGACAAAGTCTTCTATCCCCACGCCATGTTGTATCTCCATCGGGTATCCTCCGACCTTGGTTCCCCTGTAGCGTTTAAAATCATCATGGAAGCGGTCACTTGCCTCCTGATCACCGTTTACGTCAGAAAGGTCGATAATATCCCAGGCATCCTCCCATCCCGGCGCATCATCATTAACGCCCTTCCATAGAACCGGAAATGCGCGATAAGGCGTGTCTGTTGCTGGCAATAACTCAAGCCCTTCAAGGGTGGCATATTCCCGTATGAGCCAACCTTCACCATGAGGTTTATCAAATGGATGGCTTTCAATATTGTGAAAGAGCACCAGGAGTGCCACGTCCTTCAGTTGCTCAGGGATAACGGGAAGCTCATCTATACGAATCTGAAGAAGCGGAAACATCGGCTGCTCCTTCCAGAGTGGTAATCCTTCACCGGGAAGAGCGACACCGTTTAAAAACCAGGATGTAAGGGGGTCTGCCGGGGGACGAAAACCGCCCACTTGTGCCACCGATGCAGGACGTAATTTGGATCTGAGCTCGTCTAAAACTAACGCACTCCTGGATTTCATATTTGTCGCCTTACGTATGGAGAGACTCTATACAGTCTGAAATAAAGACGTTTTTATTATATCGTAATCATTATTCATCAGACCTGCATATAAAAAGGGCTTGTCATGTTTGCGGTTGAGAAATTAAAAGTGAAGTACCCAGGCGCCGGTGCCTGGCAAATGGGCGACAGCCCGGAACTGGCCAGCGAGCTTGCAGACCTGATTAAAAAAGGGATCAAAACCGCTTCCTGCGGATCTTTTGCCTCTTATCAGCAGGAGGAGTCTGCCCCGCGGATCGGGAGTTATAACATTATTCTTGATGGCCAGAATGTTCCGGTCTGTGTAACCCGGCTGGTTTCAATGCGACTGGTGCGTTTTTGTGATGTGACCGAGGCGTTTGCCCGTAAAGAAGGTGAAGGCGATTTAAGCCTTGAATACTGGCAGAAAGAGCATCAGCGATTTTTCACCCGAGAAGGTCATTTTTCTGAAGATATGGAGTTGATCGCAGAAGAATTTGAAGTGGTTGAGGTGCTGTGAAATGAGAGAAAATTAATCGCCCGGGCCAGGACGTAGCAGTCAGGGTGTGAAAGGCGCCACCGGCGCCCTGGTGTAAGACGTATTGCAGTATCTCGACTGTTTTTCCACCGTTAATGTCCCTGTCAGGCAGCTTTCACGGCTCGGATTTTTTTACTGCCAGCCTCATCAGAGGCTGTTTTATCGGTTACAGCGTTGAGATCGGGCAGTTTACTGGTACGCAGAATATGCTGCACGGCCTCTTTCTGCTCGGCGAGATACAACCCCAGATCTTCAGCCTGCGTTTCGTCCATCTGCAGTCCGCTTTGCAGCAGCCAGTCGGTGAACGCGTCTGCCATGTCGAGCAGTTTGTCGTGCGCGTCAGCCTCTTTCTTACTGGCAAATGTCATTTTCTCTTCACCTTTTCTTACAACAACATATTTTGTTACAACCGCCATGATGCGCCCCTTTAACTGTATTTATATACAGTATAACCTTTCACGGTGTAGGTTGCAGCTAAAATTTATTTTCTGTCCGTCCCCCTTACCGCTGCCCCACTCTGCCCGCCAGTGGGTGAGCCTTAACCCAGACGGCCAGCGTATGAACTACACTTCTTAATTCGCGGCGGAGTCGGGCCGTATACCGCATTTCATTTCTGCCTTTCATGCAATCTGTCTATCTGAGTGGAGAATAATCATGGGTTATGTAACAACTCGCGATGGCGTCAATATCTACTACAAGGACTGGGGTCCAAAAGACGGGAAAGTGATCTTTTTCCATCACGGCTGGCCGCTAAGCAGTGATGACTGGGACGCCCAGATGCTGTTCTTCGTCAATAAAGGATTCCGCGTTGTGGCCCATGACCGTCGCGGTCATGGTCGTTCAGATCAGGTGTGGGACGGCCATGATATGGATCACTACGCTGACGATGTGGCCGCCGTTGTGGAACATCTTGGCGTACAGGGTGCGATGCATGTCGGGCATTCAACCGGCGGCGGTGAGGTGGTGCGTTATATCGCCCGGCACGGTGAAGACAAAGTTTCCAAAGCCGTACTGATCAGTGCTGTACCGCCCCTGATGGTGAAGACGGAGAGTAATCCTCAGGGTACGCCAAAGTCAGTATTTGATGATTTTCAGGCCCAGTTGGCGGCGAATCGTCCTCAGTTTTATTATGACGTGCCCGCGGGACCGTTCTATGGATTTAATCGCCCGGGGGCGAAGCCTTCCGAAGCGGTCATCTATAACTGGTACCGTCAGGGAATGATGGGAAGCGCCAAGGCGCATTACGATGGGATTGTGGCCTTCTCGCAGACTGACTTCACGGAAGACCTCAAAGGGATATCCATCCCTGTTCTGGTCATCCACGGGGATGACGATCAGGTGGTGCCGTATGCAGATTCCGGCGCGATGTCAGTCAAGCTGGTCCAAAACGGAACCCTGCATACCTATAAAGGCGCGCCTCACGGTATCCCAACGACACATGCCGATCAGGTCAATGCCGATCTTCTCGCCTTTATAAACAGTTAACCCCGCACATTACCCCCTTAGGCGGGAGCAAAACGGTTCCCGCCCAGGCTAGGGTGATGTCTGGCATAAATGCCGCGTTTTCGGGCTGACAATGCTGCGACGCCATGCCCCCGGCGCCTGACCATACTGACGCTTAAAGCTGCGGTTGAAAGACTGCTGGGAGTCAAAGCCCAACGCGATTGCCACGTTCAGGATCGGCTCATCGCTATGGGTTAACCGCTCCATCGATTTTTGAAGTTTCTGCGCACGGATATACTCGGCAATAGGATAACCCGTGTGTTCTTTGAAGATCCGCTGAAGATGCCATTTTGAATAGCCTGCACGCTTTGATACGGTCTCAATGTCCAGACGACTATCCAGGTTGTTATCGATCCAGTCGAGCAGATCGTGAATAAATGCGCCAGTGTCCATCTTCTCCCCCACACGCCACGTAGTAAAAAGCACCTTTGTTTGTTGCATTTAAAGATGGCCCGTTTTGATGTTAAATGCAAGTTGTATTGTTGCATTTAAATCCCTGCCGGAAACGCGCCTTTTTCCCCGGCATCAAATAGCACATAAAGTGCAACAATTATTCTTGCACTAAATTTAGCGCCTACCTACAATCGCCGCGATAGTGTATTCACAATTGTTACAGTTTTGTGGCGATGAACGACACAAATGGCCTTAAGCCAGCCCGGACAAAGGAAGTGGCGCGGCGTCCCCCGTTGCGTCTTGCCCGGCGGCTACAACTACCGGAATAAAAATAATGAGCCTGCAAAAAACCTGGGGTAATTTTCATCTGAACGCGTTGGGCGCGGTGTTACTCTCCGCCCTGCTCGTCGGGTGTGACGAGGGTGTCGCGCAAAATGCCGCGCCACAAGCGCCCACCGTCAGCGCCGCTGACGTGGTCGTCAAATCCATTAGCCAGTGGGATAGCTTTAATGGCCGGATCGAAGCGGTGGAAAGCGTACAGCTCCGCCCTCGCGTCTCCGGCTACATTGATAAAGTGAATTACACCGACGGTCAGGAGGTCAAAAAAGGCCAGGTATTGTTCACGATCGATGACAGAACCTATCGCGCCACGCTGGAACAGGCGCAGGCAGCGCTGGCAAGAGCCAAAACGCAGGCCAGTCTGGCGCAAAGCGAGGCAAACCGTACCGATAAACTGGTCAATACCCATCTGGTCTCACGTGAAGAGTGGGAGCAGCGCCGCGCTGCTGCCGTCCAGGCCCAGGCCGACATTCGCGCCGCACAGGCGGCGGTGGATGCCGCGCAACTGAACCTGGATTTCACTAAAGTGACCGCCCCTATCGACGGGCGCGCCAGCCGCGCGTTGATCACCAGCGGGAACCTCGTTACCGCCGGTGATAGCGCCAGCGTGCTCACCACGCTGGTTTCGCAGAAGACGGTTTACGTCTACTTTGACGTGGATGAGTCAACCTACCTTCACTATCAAAAACTCGCCCTCAGCGGGCAAGGTGCCGCCAGCAATCACCAGGCGCTACCGGTTGAGATTGGGCTGGTGGGCGAAGACGGCTATCCCCATCAGGGCAAAGTCGATTTTCTTGATAATCAGTTAACACCCAGTACCGGCACCATCCGCATGCGCGCGCTGCTGGATAACACACAGCGTCAGTTCACGCCGGGACTGTTTGCCCGCGTCCGCCTGCCGGGCAGCGCGGAGTTCCAGGCCACGCTAATTGACGACAAAGCGGTGCTGACCGATCAGGATCGTAAGTATGTCTATGTCGTTGATAAAGAGAGTAAAGCGCAGCGACGTGATATTACGCCAGGGCGTCTGGCCGACGGTTTACGTATCGTCCAGCAGGGGCTGAAGCCTGGCGATAAAGTCATCGTCGACGGTTTACAAAAAGTGTTTATGCCGGGCATGCCGGTAAACGCGAAAACCGTTGCCATGACCACCCGCGCCGCCCTTAACTGATCCCTTATCTGAGAATCCGACCCATGGACTTTTCCCGCTTTTTTATCGACAGGCCGATCTTCGCCGCGGTGTTGTCGATACTGATTTTTATCACAGGATTAATCGCCATCCCGCTGTTGCCGGTGAGCGAATACCCTGACGTTGTGCCGCCAAGCGTGCAGGTGCGCGCGGAGTATCCCGGCGCCAACCCGAAGGTGATTGCAGAGACCGTGGCGACGCCGCTGGAAGAAGCGATCAACGGCGTTGAAAACATGATGTACATGAAGTCTGTCGCCGGCTCCGACGGCGTACTGGTGACCACCGTCACGTTCCGCCCAGGAACCGACCCGGATCAGGCCCAGGTTCAGGTACAAAACCGCGTGTCACAGGCCGAAGCGCGCCTGCCGGAAGACGTTCGCCGTCTGGGTATCACCACCCAGAAGCAGTCGCCGACACTGACGCTGGTGGTGCATCTGTTTTCGCCCGGCGGTAAGTACGATTCACTCTATATGCGTAACTACGCCACGCTGAAAGTGAAGGATGAACTGGCGCGTCTGCCCGGCGTCGGCCAAATCCAGATTTTTGGCTCGGGCGAATACGCGATGCGCGTCTGGCTGGATCCGAATAAGGTGGCGGCACGCGGCCTGACCGCCTCGGACGTGGTAACGGCAATGCAGGAACAAAACGTGCAGGTGTCCGCCGGACAGCTGGGCGCCGAGCCGCTGCCGAAAGAGAGCGATTTCCTGATCTCCATTAACGCGCAGGGTCGTCTGCATACTGAAGAAGAGTTTGGCAATATTATCCTGAAAACCGCGCAGGACGGCTCGCTGGTGCGCCTGCGCGATGTGGCGCGCATTGAAATGGGCTCCGGCAGCTATGCGCTGCGTTCGCAGCTCAACAATAAAGACGCGGTCGGGATTGGTATCTTCCAGTCGCCGGGAGCGAACGCCATCGATCTGTCTAACGCGGTGCGCGCTAAAATGGCAGAACTGTCTACCCGTTTCCCGGAAGACATGAAATGGGCGGCACCGTACGATCCGACGGTATTCGTGCGTGACTCCATTCGCGCGGTCGTGCAGACGCTGCTGGAAGCGGTGGTGCTGGTTGTACTGGTGGTCATTCTGTTCCTGCAAACCTGGCGTGCGTCGATCATTCCGCTGATCGCGGTGCCGGTCTCGGTGGTGGGCACGTTCAGCGTTCTTTATCTGCTGGGCTTTTCGCTTAACACCCTGAGTTTGTTCGGGCTGGTGCTGGCGATCGGTATCGTCGTGGACGATGCCATTGTGGTGGTGGAAAACGTCGAGCGAAACATCGAAGAGGGGCTGGCTCCGCTGGCGGCGGCGCATCAGGCGATGCGTGAGGTCTCCGGGCCCATTATCGCGATTGCGCTGGTTCTGTGCGCGGTGTTCGTGCCGATGGCGTTTCTTTCGGGGGTTACGGGTCAGTTCTACAAGCAGTTTGCGGTGACGATTGCGATATCAACGGTGATCTCCGCCATTAACTCGCTGACGCTTTCGCCTGCGCTGGCCGCCCTGCTCCTGAAGCCGCACGGCGCGCCGAAAGACCTCCCTACCCGGCTTATCGATCGCCTGTTCGGCTGGATTTTCCGTCCGTTTAACCGCTTCTTCCACCGTAGCTCGAACGGTTATCAGGGGCTGGTGGGCAAAACGCTCGGACGACGCGGTGCGGTGTTTGTGGTCTATGTGCTGCTGCTCTGTGCCGCAGGCGTGATGTTTAAAGCCGTACCCGGCGGGTTTATTCCCACTCAGGATAAGCTGTACCTGATTGGCGGCGTGAAAATGCCGGAAGGCTCATCGCTGGCACGTACCGATGCGGTGATCCGCAAAATGAGCGAAATCGGTATGAACACCGAGGGCGTGGATTATGCGGTCGCCTTCCCGGGGCTGAATGCGCTGCAGTTCACCAATACGCCGAATACCGGGACGGTCTTCTTTGGCCTGAAACCGTTTTACCAGCGTAAACACACGGCGGCGGAAATTAACGCCGAGATCAATGCCAAAATCGCGCAAATCCAGCAGGGCTTTGGCTTCTCCATTCTGCCGCCGCCTATTCTGGGGCTGGGTCAGGGGTCGGGTTACTCGCTGTACATCCAGGATCGGGCCGGTCTGGGATACGGTGCGTTGCAAAATGCGGTGAACACCATGTCGGGCGCAATTATGCAGACGCCGGGAATGCACTTCCCTATCTCCACCTACCAGGCGAACGTTCCGCAGCTGGATGTGCAGGTCGACAGGGATAAGGCCAAAGCCCAGGGCGTGTCGCTGACCGATCTGTTCGGGACGCTGCAAACCTATCTGGGATCGTCTTATGTGAATGACTTTAACCAGTTCGGGCGCACCTGGCGCGTGATGGCGCAGGCCGACGGGCCGTATCGCGACAGCGTGGAAGATATTGCGAATCTGCGCACCCGTAATAACCAGGGTGAGATGGTGCCGATTGGCAGTATGGTCAATATCAGTACCACTTACGGGCCCGATCCGGTGATCCGCTACAACGGCTATCCGGCGGCGGACCTGATTGGCGATGCCGACCCGCGCGTCCTCTCCTCTACCCAGGCAATGACGCAACTGGAGGGGATGTCTAAGCAGATCCTGCCGAACGGGATGAATATCGAGTGGACGGATCTGAGCTTCCAGCAGGCCACTCAGGGGAACACGGCGTTAATCGTCTTCCCGGTCGCGGTTCTGCTGGCGTTCCTGGTCCTGGCGGCACTGTACGAAAGCTGGACGCTGCCGCTGGCGGTGATCCTTATCGTGCCGATGACGATGCTCTCTGCCCTGTTTGGCGTCTGGCTGACCGGCGGTGATAACAACGTGTTCGTGCAGGTGGGGCTGGTAGTATTGATGGGGCTGGCGTGTAAAAACGCGATTCTTATCGTGGAGTTCGCCCGCGAGCTGGAAATCCAGGGCAAAGGTATAATGGAAGCGGCGCTCGAAGCGTGCCGCCTGCGTTTACGCCCGATTGTGATGACCTCCATCGCCTTTATCGCCGGGACCATCCCGCTCATCCTCGGCCACGGTGCGGGTGCAGAAGTGCGCGGCGTCACCGGGATCACCGTATTCTCCGGTATGCTGGGCGTAACGCTGTTTGGCCTGTTCCTGACGCCGGTGTTTTACGTGACGCTGCGTAAATTTGTCACGCGCGGCAAAGTGGAAAGAGAGGTCTTGCCCGCGTAATACGCTGCAGATAACAAAAAACCGCCTTCACGATGAAGGCGGTTTTTTTATGCAGCCATTAATGCGCTTTCTTGTACTGGGCAATCAGTTCGGGCACCGGATCGCACCCGCTGGTATCCGCTTTCTTGAGCTCTTCCAGCGCGCTTGCCACGGTATGACCGGCTAAGACCGCGAGGGATGCCTGCTCGGCCTCTTCAGCGATGGATTTAAAGTACCAGCACGTATTCGCGCTCACCACGCAGCGCGCCGGTACGTCGGGGCGCGACGCCCACAGCTTTTTGTCTTCTATAACAGAAAGGTAGATATCACGCAGGGTGATCCGTTCCGGCGGGCGGCCAAGATGAATTGAGCCGTTGCGACCAAGCGTTGAGACGATAATGCCGTCACGCGTGAGGGGAACCATCAGTTTGCGGATGAAGCTCGGATTCGCTTCCAGGCCGTAGGCCAGAATCGCACTCGTCGAACGTTCACCCAATTGCTCCGCCATCGCTACGCTGAGAACCATCTGCAAAGCTGTCGGGAAGCGGTAATCTAACATTTACGTATCCTGGGTTGCGGTGAATCTTATTCTTTTTGGCACCGCAGAGGTGAATAATCAATAAGCAACAATATAACAAATACCGTAATTATTTTGAAGCTATCTACTTTGACCCGTCCCGTAAAAAAGAGTTTCCATCGCGCACGAAATGGGATCACCCTCCCGTTTTCTTCAGGCAAACGCCGGGTTGGGGAAATCCACCGTCACCCTGAGCCCACCGTCAGCAGAGGTACTCAGGCTCACGCTGCTGTTGTGCTGCTGCGCCACCGCTTTAACGATGGCCAGACCCAGCCCGCTCCCGTTCTGCACCTGATTCGGATCGCGGAAAAACCGGTCAAACACCCGTTCCCTCAACGCCACCGGAATACCCGGCCCGGCATCGGAGACGCTGAATTGAGTGGACGTCTCCGCCGAAAAGAGATCGACCGCCACCCGCCCGCCTTGCGGGCTGTATTTGATGGCATTTTCAATCACGTTATCGATAAGCGACATCAGACGCTCCCTGACACCGCTCACCCAGCTTTCTTCCAGAGCGTAGAATTCAAGCTCAATATTGCGTTCCGCGGCGAGCGGTGCCAGCACCGCCATGCGCTCCTGGATGAGCGTCGTAAGCGGCACCGGCTCCATCGCCGTATCCACGCTTGCTTCGCTGTGCATCATCAGTAAAAGCTGATTAACCAGACGCGCTGCCCGGCTATTGCTGCGAATAATTCCCGCCAGCAGCGCCTGTTGATTATCACTGCTGACGTAGGCCTGCAACGCCTCCACATTGATTCGCATCGCAGCCAGCGGCGTGCGCAGTTCGTGAGCGGCATCGGCAATAAATACCCGCTCCCTTTCCGTGCTTTCTCGCACCCTGGCAAGGAACTGATTAATCGCATTCACCATCTGGCTAAGCTCCCGGTGCGTTGGCACAGCCTTTAACGGAGAGAGATCTTCTGGCGCGCGCGAGGCAATTTCATTAACGACGTTGTTCCACGGGCGCATAGCGATGCGGATTGACAGCCATGCGGGAAACAGCAGAAAAGGAATACACACCAGCAGCGGCATGATGTAGTAGCCACGCGAGTTGAGGTAGATAAAGAAATTCCACCCCGCAGCAGGCGTCACCAGCGTCACCTCCACGTCGGAATTCGCGGATTTTAGCGTGCGGATGGTCCAGCTACGCCCGTCGCTGTGAATTCGCTCGATCTTCCCCAACCGGGTATTTTTCACGCCCATCGGCGCGCCAGCAGAGGCATACAGTATTGCGTTATGCTTGCGAATAATCATGGTGATGGAGAGTCCCGCATCGTCCCCGCCGCCGTAATCTTCCCGCAACGCCTGGCTGAACTGCTCCAGCACCTCGCTTCGCTCCTGCGTACGTCCTTCCATGCGTTCAACAAGGGTAAATATGGTTTTATATGTCGTATCGCCGGTCAGGATCGGGGGGCTACGTAAGTCATCCCACAGCATCCAGGTTAAAAAAAGACACCACAGCAGAGTCAGCAGAAGCATCTGAGCGACCATAATTCGCCGCACCAGCGTGGGCACCCGCAGGAAACGCCACAGATTTTGCATCAATATGCTCCCTTCTGAATCGCAACGGTATCAATGACATACCCGACGCCCCGCACCGTTCGTACATAGCCGTCGCCAATTTTTCGACGCAAGTTCCCCATATGCACATCAAGCGCATTACTCATATTTTCTTTCGCACCAAAGATCCTTTCTTCCAGAAAACGGCGCGTAAGCACGCGGTCAGCACGCAACATCAGGGTTTCAAGCAGCGCGTATTCGCTGGCCGTCAGCTCAATATGGCGGGAACTCACCGCGACGCGACGCGTCGGCACATGCAGGGATAATCCTCTGATTTCTACCGCCTCGTTTTGATAGCCATAACTGCGCCGCGCCAGCGCCCTCACCCGGGCCAGCAGCTCGGCGAGCACAAACGGTTTAACCAGATAGTCATCGGCACCGGCATCCAGCCCGCTCAGGCGATCCTGCAGCGTTCCTCGCGCCGTCAGGATAATAACGGGGATGCCTTTTAGCTGCTGACGTACGTACGCCATCAGACTCATGCCATCGCCATCCGGCAGCCCCAGGTCGAGCAGAATAAGTTCAGGTGCGCAGACAGCAAGTTGATGCAGCGCATCCTCTTTGCGGCGGACCCATATGACATCTAATCCTTGATCTGCAAGGGCAATACGCACGCCATTGCCGAGATCCAGGTCGTCTTCAATAAGTAATATTTTCACAAGGGCAACTTTATCAACCGTGAATGAAGAACGTCTTAAGAAAGAGACGGTAACAGGTAATTTAACAGTTTTGCAGCATCAGCATCTGCTTCAGTCTTTCTTCATTTTGAGCTCATAAGAACCTTAGGGTGGACATTCAAACTGGGCGCTCTGGCGATTAACACCGCTTGTAACGTAATCATTTGAATCCAAAAGGACTTCTTTAATGAGACATATCGAACTGCGTCACTCGTTCCCCCTTTCGCTCCCGGGGCTCAGTCTGAAGAACATCGTGCCAGGTGCGCTGCTGGCATTACTGGCCACCCCGGTACTGGCCGCAGAACAACAGGGCAACGTGCTGACCTTAGGCGGAGGCGTGTATGTTGCGCCCCGCTATTCGGGTTCGGATAAAAACCGCGCCACCACGGCGGTGGTGGTGGATTACGCGATGTATAACGGATTCTTCGTCAGCACCACGCGAGGGATCGGTTACGGCAACAACATCGGCAACCTGGATTACAGCGCGGCGCTGAGCTATCGCGCGGGCCGTAAGGATCGGGACGTGGACAGCGATTCGATCAGCGGCGGCAGCGATTATTTGCGCGGTATGGGCGACATCAAAGGTTCGGCGCTGGTGGTGCCAGGGCTGGGGTACAAAGTGACCGACTGGCTGAATCTGCAATTACAGGCAGAGGTGCCGGTTTCGGAGCGAGACAACGGCGAAGCGCTGCATTTCGGCATTTCCAGCCCGCTCTTTACCTCACCGAACAACGCGGTGACGCTGTCGCTGACCGGTAGCTGGGGCAGCAGCAAGTACATGCAGACTTATTACGGGGTGAATGCATCCCAGTCCGCCGCATCCGGGTTTGCCCGATATGATGCTGGAGCCGGAATTTATGCCTGGTCAACGAATCTCGACTGGACGCATAAGCTCACCCAACGCTGGAGCGTGGTTGCTGGCGCAGGCGTTACGCAGCTGATGGGAGATGCAGCCGACAGCCCGATTGTTCAGCGAAAAACCTCGCCGACGGGAAGTTTGAAGGTTACGTATAGTTTCTGATTTATTTGGATGGAACGCCAAAACCCGCCCCGTGTTAGATGACGGGGCGGCACTTGATAGGGGTAAGGAACGTATCGCGTCAGGTTGACAGGTCATGATTGCAGGCTGGCATGTGTACCAATACGCCATTCTGTTCCTGCGTGAGCGTCGGCTTTGCGCAAGAAGCGGCCATATAAATGAGCAGAAAGGAGTAGGCAATCTTAAGACATCTATTCAGGCCAGCCATCGGATTCTGCTGGCCAGTATTTAAAGCGTGATCAGATTGGAAATATTCAGTTCATCGCGACCTTCACTTTTAGGCCAATAACCAGTGTGGCAAGATACATTATGCAACCAGCAGTGATGAAAACTCCTGTTACGCCGCTGATACCATAACCGTTTCCAGTACGATGAAGATACCGCACTTCTGACGTTATCGAACCAGTATGTCTGGGGCACCAGCTCAATTGTGAGTCTTGGCGGGTAAAAGCTCACATCAGGTTCTCCCTCCAGTGCCTTCAGCACTCCCTTGTGAAGATAATCCTGACAGACATCCGAAAGGTTGTTTTTCCTGCACATCTCTGCAGGCCACTCTTCCGACCGGTTATCACGGATTTTACAAACCAGGTAACGGAGCACTTCTTCACGGGGTAAGGGCACAGCTTGTTCAATATCAGGAAATAACTCCATGAAGAAATCCTTTTACGGCGGCGCGTTTCAGCTCATTATACGAAGAGTTTCGAGGTGATTAAACGGGGTAAAGCCGCGTTCACCTATCTGAGTAACAGGCATATGGCCAGGAGCGATTCGCTCGTGCATCCATATGCTTCAGCGGTTGAATACATCAGACAACGCTTATCATCTCCTCCGCAAAAACTGCGGGATCGCACCTCACTATGTCATACGGAGGTAACGTGAGACGCAGATAGAGTCTTCCGATGCAGTAAGTGTTTACCGGGGCTGGTCTGCTTGCCTCATCGTCTCCCTAGATGTACCGGAGACTAATGTAGGTCTGCTTACGCTGGTACAAATACGCTCATCGCCAGCTAGATCGAATTATCGTCCTCAAAAAGCGATACGTTTTAATCTGGTTCTAAACTAATTCGCTCCTCTCGACCAGATTTAGCCTTGCCGCGAAATTTCTTGCCTCAAGGGTTGATAGTGGCTTCAAATGAACTTTTCTTCTGTCGAGGGTGACCTCACGCTGCTGATGAAGATATGACTCACACCACTGAATTATTAATCAACGGGATGCAAGTCAAACTTGCTTGCGAACATTCGATGTAACATCATAATTTATTTACAAAAAGCGCACGATGATAGGCAAGATGAGCCTTAAGCGGGCGATCCATTCTTTCCTCCGGCAATCTCATTAGTTTACCCTGTAAATGACCGTACTCGCTATTGAGCAACCTAGGGTCGAGGGTAACCCTAAAGTTCTCATCAATCCAAAGTAGCCCTTTGTCAAATAGCGTATGTATATCGGTCCTGAGAAGTATTCCGTGCATGGCCTTACAGTGCTGGGCCCCTGAATAAGGAATTATATGAGCGGCTTCAAGTAACTCAGCGATCGCACAGTCGGTAACTGCACATGCTCGATTGTAAGCATCCAGTAGTCTTTTGCGAAAGATAGGCTGACCTTCACGATCCACAATTTCCCTCAGCACTCTTGCACGCATATCCTCCAGTTTTAGCTCAGGACAATCAGTACATTCATGCAAACTCCTTAACCTCTCCAGGGAAGTAGATTTTACAATCTCTACTGGCGTTTTTCCGTCATCGCCAATATCCCAGACACCATGTATATTTGGATCATACAGAACATAGCGGGTCGCCCTCCCTTTTCCGGTGCGAAAAAGCTTGTCCATATAATGCCCCTGATCGCTAACCATGCAGGTACGCGATGCACGATATCGGGCACGCTGCTTATCATTGACAGTGAGCGCCTGGAATTGTGATCGAATTTCATTCAACTTTAGCGGGGCGTTGCTAAAATCAAGCCATTCAATGACCTGTGGAATCGAAACTTCACCCAGTTGTGTAACGGCATAAACAACTCGGCGTAGCTGTGGCTCTAAAAATTCCTCGGGTATAATATTAAGGCAACTATCTGCTTTCTCCGTGCTTTCAAAACCGTGGTATAGCTTCCATTCAATTCTCTGTCTTCCATAAGTACTTAGACCTGCCCTTTCGGGTTCCCGTAGCTTCATCTCATGCAAGAGTTCCTGTCTTTCAGGAACGCGGCCTAATCGCTCATATAGCTCATCGCAACAGTCCCATATTGCTCTGACCAGAGGACCCTTTGGATACCCTTTCTGCCTCATACTCATCGTATAAACCTGTATGTTCTGATAAAAGCCAGTTGTTATTAACCTTTCTACTCAGAGTGAAAAATTGCGTTAGAATTGAAAGTGCCATGATATTAAACTCGAAAAGCTAGATATGGTGTATGCCAAGAGACTGCGGTATCTATAGTTACATGCGTTGTTTCTCTGAAGTGTGACATCTAATTTTTTGAAAACAAATCTACTATAGTAAAGACGTGAGATTATTAAAGTAGCGCCTTAATTGTATTAAATAGTTTTGCCAGGTAGAGCATTATGACAGGCGTTGCGCTAGCAATTGCTGCTATCGCAGCTAATGCTGTAGCCCTAACTGTACCAGATTGGAGCTTGCTGATTTCTGCATGCCTTCGTGACTGTGTTGAGTATTCGCCGAGTGTTGTAAAAGCTTTACCTGTCGGTCTATAGCCACCTTGTTCATCTTTTTTCAGCTCTCCATCCAATACAAAGGATTCGAGTACAAGCTCGAGCTCACGCTTCATTTCACCTTTCCTCGGATGCAGCTCCCAGCGGAAACTATGGATACGGGTTGCAATTTTTGGTAGGCCATGGTGACTTCCGTCTTTCATATACAGCTCAATTACAGCATTGAGCACATCCATGCGATCGTTAACACGTCGTTCTTGGTCGTTATACCTTTTCTGTTGCTTCTCTTCCTTCTTGCGGTCTTTCCTTATATCATTGAGGAACTTTCGGCTGGCGAATTTTTCAAGATGATTGAGATCGTTAAAATCAATTCGGTAACCCTGAAAGTAATGTGTACCATATACTTGTTCAGGCGTGATTTCTGAAAGGTAAAGGATAGTTGGGATACAGAATGCATCTCTTTCCTCGCAATATTCTTTGACTTCAAGCTTGTTGCCATCCTTCCTATCGAACAAGTAGCCATTGTCTTTTCCTTCTTTACGTAGATAGACTTCATACATGTCGGCGTCTTGCATGGAGGCGCGTGAAAGAGAGATTCTGTCGGGGGTTTTCTTTGCCTCGAAAACTGTAAACCACTTGGTTACTAAATTTGTTCTGCTCCCAAACATATTATCATTCCCCTATGAAATGAACCGTATCAGCCAAGCACCTACGAGTAATAATGTATTGTTTAAATCACTGTAGTTGCTTCAATGGATAAGAATTGGAGCTACTCGAACCGTCGCTGTAGGCCTCAGTAATAATGATTTTTTTACCCTCAACAACATATTTGACCGTGCTGTCTGCAGGATCATCCCGCCAGCGACCGGTGCTGTCAGGGTTGTCAGACGCCCACATCACTTGATTGCCGATAAGTTTGCACTTGATGGCCCAGCGTGTGCCATCGTTCTGTCGGATATAATGTACATAGGCAATACCTGACTCGACTTTGTCCAGCTGCATGATTTTGTGGTCACGGCCGAACATCGCCGCTGAAGCAGCCTTACAAACCTGACCCACCGTCACTTCAGAAGCCAGTACCGGAGCAGCAAACACGAGCGGAACAAGAAGCAGGAGTTTCTTCATACGGATCCTTCCTTTTGGTTATGTTCATGAATAACGCTTATCGTATATTTCGGCAACCTGAAGCATTTCTTGACGAATATTTAGCATTAGGATGACAGGACTTACTAATAAAATCCCTGGCGCAATCTCAAGCACTCCCTGACGGTTAGCCCTGCTCATGCTGTACATCCTCAGCGAGGTACGCGAACAAAACATCGGGCATGAGGCCGGTTTTCTCTATGGTTGCCAGTACGGACCGTGTTGAAGATTCGGAGATGACCTTCATCGCCTCATCACGAATTTCGACATACGCAGGGTCTTCACGGGCCACAAAAGGCTCAAGGAGGTGGGCAATGGCCTTACCATTAACAGAAAGGCTGAACGTGCCAGCAGTACGATTCACATTCCAGATGTAGATGAGTGGCCATAACCCCAGATCGTCACATTCGGCTTCACTGCTGATCCCCGGCAGGTACACGGGCGTAGACAGCTTTTCATCACTCAGCGTCAAAGCGATAAACTGGTTTGCCGTAAGACGGGGGCCTTGCCCGGGCGCAGCGTCAGGTTTTTTCTTTCTAAAGAATCTGAACATGGTTGTTTCCTTATTTATGTCAAATCAGATAAATAATCACAATCTTACTGAGCGGATTAATCAGCGCTTCACTGACCTCTGCGCAGACTCGCGCTAACTCTCATTCAGCAAAAGTTATTTTTACACGTTTCATGCCGCCAGAAACGAGAATTACTTATCGCTTTTCTTGGCAAGACAACCATATGATGATCAACACACGCCAGACGCGGATCATGGCACTATAACGAAGAAACGCTGAAGAATCATTCGGTTACACTCGCAGCATTGTTAGTCTGCCGCTGTCTCAGGGCATGAAATCGTCCTTTCCACAACGTCATTCCGCCCTGTTTCGCCAAGTCGAGACAGATAAAGTCGTTTTCAAATAAGCCCGTATACTATGGCAGGCCATGCTGTGGTTCACACTGCATTTCAAACGCATCATCCACATAAGTGAATTCTTCGTAGAGGGGCCCGTGGTTTACGGGAACGCATGCTTAACCCTCCTCTACTTGTTGCCCTAAACCCAGTTAACCAATCCGCCATACGCTTATTTGATATGGTCGCTTTGAGCAAGAAGCGGGCCTAATATTATTATGTTTTAATAATAAGAGACGGTCAGTTGGCTGTAAGTCTGGCTTAGTTATCCAAAACAGCCTTTCTTTGTATTATTGTTCTAATAAATGCTGCTGAAATATGCAACACGAATTCAACAGAAGAAACCTTATTGCTACCATGTCTTACTGCTGGCTCTGCATTTGTATATGCGTAAAATTTTTCTATTACAGTTAATAACATAGGTGAGATAGTGTTTTCTTTTCTCATCAGTTTTAATACCTCGCCCAAAGTTGAGGCTGCCGAATAATAAGTCCGACACATGCTTTCTATTGCACTTATCGATTCTTTTATAGAATTTTCTGGATCCTTATGCGCACCTAATGCAAAAGCCCGGGCTTTCACATAGTGCCTCCTTGCAGGTTCAAACTGGTCTTGCAATAAGTTATTAGTTTCATCGATTTTTTGTTCTAGTTCATTTGGTAATGGTGTTTCTAACCTACCTGCAGAATTCATTTTCCAGTCAATATTCCGAGATACGAATAACTCGTTCAATTTCTGACGATATGATGTAAAAGTAATGTCTTCTAATACCTTACTACCCCAAACATGGCCTCTCTCTACATCTCTTTTTCTTAATAGATCTCCAATGATCTCAACAGCATCGTAAAATTGAAACCAACGCATATGATGCAAACGGGTTTTCAAAGCATCGTGGCAGTACCATGAATCGAAATCCTCTTGATCTGTTTCTTGACCATTCTCTGCGCAAAGTCGCTCGATCAAAGCCTTAATACCCAGAGGCTTGTTCTCATCATTCGCAATGCGGCTATCACCATCAATGTACAAAAAATTATCGAGGACAGTTACAAAAAATAAAGAACGAAGCCACTCTGGAGCATCTTCCCGTATCGGCTTTTTACTATACTCAGGATCAAAACCATGTCTGTGCGAGAACTTCATCCCACATCTCCCATTCAACAGTATGAATATTAGGTAATTATACAACCAACACAAATCCCTTTGCGAACACAAAAAAATCAAAAAATTAAAACGAATTTAAGAACTGATCTCTTATTTCTCCTATGCATGTCCGCTCCTGGCACCAAACAGACAGAGGAATGGATCATCTCACAGACTATTCACCGTCATTTTTGCAATCACTCTCATCGCGAACGGAACGCTACACCTGTAGCGCAACAGCCCCATATTTCACTCCTCCCTCCAGGGCACAGGCTCACCAATAAAGGTGTGCGTACAGCAGCGGCAAGTCACCTTTACGTCCCTGGCACTAATCGATGGGTTAACCTGTTGTAAAATGCCATTCTCGTCAACAAATAGGCCCGGATAAAAGCTGCTATCGCCAATACAGACTAAATCCCTTTGCTGATGCTCATGCAACGCGACTAACCAGAACACAGGTTCGGTAGTATCAAGACGTCCACAAACTTCACTGAAAACGTCATCCCACGGCTTGCCAATCTGTTTGAGCAAAAAGTAAAACAATGGCGTGTAGTCACGTCCTCGCTTTTGTCCACTGTGCATGGGTTCACGTGTTACCAGCAGCTCATCCCCGGATTTTTTACGATTACGTTCCCAGCGATACTCAGCGCCAGGGTTGTTAGAATAGTGTCGTGTCGTCGTGTTGACGCTACGATACAATTTACGTGACTTGTGCTGTTGATGAGCCCGCATAGCCAGATCTCCCCCATCCCTCTTTCTAAACCAATAATCCCTGTCTGACGAAGACGAAAAGCCCCCTATAAGCAAAGGAAAGCTATAACTCCATTCCCATGATCTTCAATACACTCCGCTGCGACGCTGTTTCGAAGACCGTATCCTTGATAAACCGCATCCCCTGCTTTTCATAAAATCGCCGGGCACGTTCATTCTGTTCAAGCACCTCGAGCCACAGAAATTTTTTGCCATGACTGCGGGTAAGTTCGATGACGCGGCTAAACATGCTCTGACCGTAGTGATTACTCGTCTTAGTCGGATCAAGATAGAGTTTATTAAGAAGCACACCGCTGATGTCGGTATCAGGGATTGTGGCTTCCCATGTCAGTTTCATAAAGCCAATCGGTTGATCAAGGTCCGCCACATACCAGCTTGTTCCGCTGTCTCTCAGACTCTGTTCTATCGCTGCAACGGAATATTCGGATTCCAGAAAATCGCTCAGCTCTGATTCCGACTTCCACAGAGGCTTAAAGTGCGCGGGATAGATGCGATTGCCAAGTTCCTTGAGTAATACTGAATCTGCTGATGTTGCTTGTCGTAAAAGTAACGTCACAGGATGCTCCCTTGCCCGGTAATATACATTCCCCCCGCTCACACCGCCGATTTCGGCCGTAAATTCTCATCAAACGTCAGTCGTTTGCGTCCCGGCTCTTCTTCGCGCAGCGGCTCCACCTGATGCATCGTCAGCTTACAGCGCTCCACCAGCACCTGATACTCGCGCGTGCCCTGCTTCTTCCAGGCCAGTTCCTGTTCGCTCAGCTCACGAATCGCTTTCGCCGGACTGCCGATAATCAAATGGTTAGCGGGCATCTCGGCTTTCGCCTTCACAAACGCCGCCGCGCCGACGATGCTGTTTTCGCCAATCACCGCACCATCCATCACCACCGCGTTCATCCCTACCAGGGCGTTGCGGCGGATAATACAGCCGTGCAGAATGGCGCTGTGGCCGATATGGCCGTCCTCTTCCACCACCGTATCTTGCTGCGGGAAGCCGTGCATCACGCAGTTATCCTGAATGTTCGCGCCATCTTTCACCACAATACGGCCAAAGTCGCCGCGCAGGCTGGCATTGGGGCCGACATACACACCTTTCCCCAGGATCACATCGCCAATGAGCACCGCTGTCGGGTGGACATAGCTCTCGTCTGGCACCACCGGCGTCAGACCGTCAATTTGATAAACAGGCATCCTCACTCCTTATGCGGTCGCAAGACCACCAAAGCGTTGATAATAAAGCGTGCCGGGCACGGGCAGTTCACCCACCGAGGTTTCGCCTTTCTCGCTGACAAACGCCAGCGCTCCCGGTGCCACACGCTGATAGATGTTGATGCAAAGCTGTCGTGCGCTTTGACCCGCCCAGTGCGCAGGCAGTAGCTCCTCTGGTAGCAGCGGATCTTTCAGCACCACGCGACGATAAAAGTGGATCAGTAACAGCTGGATGTGGAAGCAACGCTCTGGCGTAAGCTCTTCCGGCGTAGCCTCTTTCAGCAGCGGCAGCAGCGGACGGAACGACTGAATAAACGTCTCGTACATCGCGTTCTGTTCGGTCAGCTGCCAGCACTCCTCAACGCGGGAACGCAGCGCCGCGCGGGAAAGTGCCAGCGGTGAATGGGCTTCGAAGAAGATGACATTTTCCGCCACGCCCGCGTCATGAAGCAGCGACTGCACATCCGCCAGATGCTGCGAGGGCGAAGCCATCAGGCTGGGCGCCAGCGTGCCAAACCCTTGCCAGATTAGCTGTTTTTTCACATCGGCAAGCGTGGTTTTATCGAGACCTTCGGAGAGCAGCAGCAGCCATTTACCATCCCAGGCGGGCAACTCCGCGCGGTAGATCTTATTCTCCGCCCTGCGGGTTAAACGCAGCCCTTTGTCGCTCAGGCGGTAATAGCTGCGACGCCCGATGCGGGAGACATCCAGCCAACCCTCTTTGTTGAGGCGAAACAGCGCGGTTCGCACGAAGCGCTCGCCAAAGCCCATCCCTTCGAGCAACGCGGCCAGGCTGCCAAGCCAAATCTCGCCGCCGCGATGGGAAAGCGCGTCACCGTATAACGAGGAGATTAGCGACGTCCCGCTGATGGGAACCGAACTGACCGCATGCTGAATAAAGGCGTCGAGTTTCATATGATTCATTCTGTTGGTGTTTTTGTCCTGGATGAATCATAGCATACGAATCCTGGATAGACCCTCACACTAACTCTCTCCCACTGGGAGAGGGAACTCAATACACCCTCTCCCTGTGGGAGAGGGAACGTAGAATGAGGATAATTCAACCGTTGGCCGCCACTTTACGCAGGTCAAACACCCGGCAGGCTTTCCCCTCCGAGCGCGGGATGCTGCCGCAGTTAACGATCATGACGTCCGTGGAAATCCCGACCATCGATTTTATGCGATGACGCAGCTGATGGCAGACCTGACAGCGCTGTTCGTGGGTCAGCGAAAGACTGCTCTCTTTCAGCTCCACTTTTACAGAAAGTGAATCAAGATGCCCCCGACGGTTTACCTCCAGCTGGTAATGCGGAGAGAGATGCTCAAACTTCACAATCTCCTCTTCCAGCTGCGACGGGAAGACGTTCACACCGCGGATAATGAGCATGTCATCGCTGCGACCGCTGATCCTGTCCATGCGGCGCATGGTGCGGGCGGTACCCGGCAGCAGACGGGTCAGGTCGCGGGTGCGATAGCGGATCACCGGCAGCGCCTCTTTGGTCAGCGTGGTGAACAGCAGTTCGCCCTGCTCGCCGTCATTAAGCGGGGTGCCGTCGTTCGGGTTGACGATCTCCGGGTAGAAGTGATCTTCCCAGATGGTCGGGCCGTCGGCGGTTTCGAGACACTCCATCGCCACGCCCGGCCCCATCACTTCCGAAAGGCCGTAGATATCCAGCGCCGTAATGCCTAACCGTTTTTCGATCTCATGACGCATCGCCTGGGTCCACGGCTCGGCACCGAACACGCCCACGCGCAGGGAGCAGGCGCTGGCATCGCCGCCCATCTGGCGCTCCAGCTCTTCAATCAGGTTGAGGCAGTAGGAAGGCGTCACCATGATCATATCCGGCTTAAAATCGCGGATCAGCTGCGCCTGCTTCTCGGTCTGGCCGCCGGACATCGGGATCACCGTGGCCCCTAAACGCTCGGCACCGTAGTGAGCGCCCAGCCCGCCGGTAAACAGACCATAACCATAGGCCACATGGATTTTGTCCTTCGCGCTGCCCCCGGCGGCACGCAGGGAGCGGGCCACCAGATTGGCCCAGTTGTCAATGTCGCCCTGGGTATAGCCCACGACGGTCGGTTTCCCGGTTGTGCCGGAGGAGGCATGAATACGTACCACATGCTCCATCGGTACGGCGAAGGTATCGAACGGATAGTTATCGCGCAGATCCTGCTTGGTGGTGCACGGGAACTTGCGAATATCGGCCAGTTCGCGGAAATCGTCAGGGTGAACGCCCGCGGCATCAAACTTACGTTTGTACATCGGCACGTTGTTATAGGCGTGGTTCAGCGTCCATTTCAGACGTTGGGTCTGCAACGCCTGTAATTCGTCAATGGACGCGGTTTCGATCGGATCAAGCTTTGTTGTATTTATCATCGCAGGGTACTCACATTATTGTTCGCTCAAACACGCTCAAGGATCATGGCAATGCCCTGACCCACACCGATGCACATCGTACATAGCGCGTAGCGCCCGTGGCGTCGATGCAATTCATTGCTCGCGGCCAGCACCAGCCTGGCACCGCTCATTCCCAGCGGATGGCCTAACGCAATGGCCCCTCCGTTCGGATTGACGTGTGCGGCATCGTCCGGCAAACCCAGCTGACGCAGCACGCCCAGCGCCTGCGAGGCGAAGGCTTCGTTCAGCTCAATCACATCCATCTCGTTAATACTGAGCCCCGCTCGCTCCAGCACTTTACGGGTGGCGGGCACCGGCCCTAGCCCCATCAGACGTGGCTCCACGCCTGCGGTGGCCATGGCCACAATCCGCGTGCGCGGCACAAGCCCCTGTGCGAGCGCCATCTGCTCGCTGGCGATAATCAGTGCAGCGGCGCCATCGTTCACCCCAGAGGCGTTACCTGCGGTAACGACGCCATTTTTGCGAAACGGCGCTTTCAGGGCGGCAAGTTGCTCCAGCGTGGTGTCGGCGCGCGGGTGCTCATCAACAGAGACCTCCGTAACGGCCCCTTTTTTCCCCGGCACCAGCACCGGCACAATCTCTTGCGCCAGAATGCCGTTTTGCTGCGCCCGGGCGGTACGCTGCTGGCTGCGCAGCGCGAACGCATCCTGATCGGCACGGCTGATATTTAACAATTCAGCTACATTCTCTGCCGTTTCCGGCATGCTGTCAGTTCCGAACGTCTGATGCATGAGCGGATTCACAAATCGCCAGCCAAGGGTGGTATCGAAGATCTCCGCCTGGCGCTGAAACGCCGCGGTGGCTTTCGCCATCACAAACGGCGCGCGGGACATTGACTCCACGCCACCGGCAATCAGCAGATCGCCATCACCGGATTTTATGGCGCGTGCAGCAAAGCCAACCGCATCCAGCCCCGAGCCGCACAGGCGGTTGATCGTCGTGCCGGAGACGGTCTGCGGCAGCCCGGCCAGCAGCGACGCCATACGCGCCACGTTGCGGTTGTCTTCCCCCGCCTGGTTGGCGCAGCCGAAGATCACATCATCAATCCGCTCCGGGTCGAGCTGCGGATAGCGCTCCAGCAAGGCACGCAGCGGTATGGCGCCCAGATCGTCCGCGCGTACCGCGGATAACGCCCCGCCGTACCGCCCCACCGGGGTTCGCACCCCATCACAAATAAATGCGTCACGCATCAGGCTTCTCCTGTCACATTGCCGCCGATGCGGTGGGATTTTCCGCGAAAGAGAGCGACGGTTTTCTGTTGTTGGTTCTGAATTTCGATGTCATATACGCCGGTCAGTTTGCCCTGATGCTTAACCCGCGCGGTGGCGGTCAGCTTGTCTCCGACAAAGCCCGGTCGAAGGAAATCGATTGTGCAGCCAGAGGCCACCGCCGCCAGCCCCTGGCTGTTGCAGGCGTAGGCAAACGCGGTGTCGGCCAGCGAGAAGATCTGTCCGCCGTGGCAGGTTTTATGGCCGTTAAGCATCTGCGGGGTGATGGTCATGGTCACCACTGCGTAACCTTCGTCCATGTCGATAATGTCCATCCCCATTGCCTGCGCGCAGGCATCCTGTTCGTACATGGTGCGGGCGTTATGCCAGGCGTTATGACTCATAGCTACTCTCCAGAAGCGCACGCTGGCGCAGCAGTGAACAGGGGCGATAACGTTCTTCACCGTAATGACGCTGCAGGTTTTCCAGCAGCGTTAACAGACGTTGCCAGCCCAGCCGCTCGCCCCAGGCAATCGGCCCGGACGGGTAGTTCACGCCCAGACGCATGGCGGTATCGATATCTTTTTCGCTGGCGACCCCTTTTTGCAGCGCATCCAGCGCTTCGTTGGCAATCATCGCCACCGTGCGCCAGACCAGCAGGCCAGGGTAATCGGCAATCTGCACCACCCGCTTTCCCTGCTGTTGCAGGTAGCGGATGACTTTTTGCGTCGCGGTATGCGGGTTGCTGGCCGCCGACGTAATCACCGCCACGTCGCGCTCAATGCGATCAACCACCACCACCGGGCAGTTGAGGCGCAGCGCCAGCGCCTGAGCGGTTTCGCCCTGCGTTTCAATCAGCAACACATCATCGATTTCCGTGACACCGTCACGTTTTCGTTCAACCCGCATTGGGCTAAAGCTGTCGTTGACCGCGTCGAGCCATGGCACCTGTGGCGATTCGCCGCGCCAGTCGTAAACGCCCTTCCCGCTTTTTTTGCCCAGTCGCCCCGCCAGCACCAGCTCCTGCTGCACCAGTGAAGGGAGAAAACGCCGCTCCTGCCAGAATGCGTTAAACACCGAACAGGTCACGGCGAAGTTAACGTCCTGCCCAATCAGATCGGTCAGTTCCAGCGGCCCCATCGGGAAACCGCCGCCTTCGCGCAGGGCAGCATCAATCACTTCAGGGGCTGCAACCTGTTCCTCCAGCGCGCGCCAGGCTTCGGAATAGAAGGGACGCGCCACGCGGTTTACGATGAAGCCCGGCGTTGACTGGCAGCGCACTGGCTGTTTCCCCCAGTTCAGCGCCAGCTCGCACAGCGCGTCGGCCACTTCCGGCGAGGTCGCCAGCCCGCTAACCACCTCCACCAGCTTCATCACCGGTGCCGGGTTAAAGAAATGCAGGCCTGCCACTCGCTCTGGATGACGGATATCCGCCGCAATCGCCGTGATCGAGATAGAAGATGTGTTGCTGGTAAGCAGGGTCTGCGGCGGGCAGATCTCCGCCAGTTTGGCAAACAGCGCTTTTTTCACCTCAAGGCGCTCGGAGGCGGCTTCTATCACCAGGTCCGCCGCGGTTAGCGCACTGATATCCGTGACCGGGGTCAGCCGGGCGAGGATCTGACCACAGGCCTCCTCAGTGAGTTTGCCCCGCGTCACCCGGGAGGCCAGGCGCTGGCGAATGCCGTCAATGGCGCGAGAAATGGCGTCTGAGGCAATGTCGTACATCATCACCTGATGCCCATGGCTTGCCGCGACTTCGGCTATTCCGGCGCCCATCGTGCCGCTTCCAATGACGGCGACAGTACGAATGTTCAGCATCTTACTTCCCCGTAAAATTCGGTGCGCGCTTCGCCAGAAAGGCGCTCACGCCCTCACGGTAATCGTCGCTGCGTCCGGCCAGCCGTTGATAATCGCGCTCCAGGTCAAGCTGTGCGTCCAGGGTATTGGTTTCCGCGGCGTTAATCGCCTGTTTGATCAGCCCCAGCCCAAAGGTGGGCTGCGAGGCAAAATGCAGCGCCAACTGCTGCGCCGTGCTGGAGAGCTGGTCGTCATCCACCACCTGCCAGATCATTCCCCAGGCGTGCGCCTGTTCGGCGCTCAGTTTGTCGCCAAGCAGCGCCAGCCCCATGGCGCGGGCACGTCCGGCCACGCGCGGCAGGAACCAGGTCCCGCCGCAGTCCGGGACTAACCCCAGCTTGCTGAAGGCCATCACAAAGGTGGCGGAACGCGCGGCAATCACCATGTCGCACCCCAGCGCCAGCGTGGCCCCTGCTCCGGCCGCCACGCCGTTGACCGCGCAAATCACCGGTTTTGGCAGCGCAGCCAGACGACGCACCAGCGGGTTATAAAAGGTCTCGACGGACATCCCCAGATCCGGCGCCGGACCGTTCGGGTCGACATTACGGTCGTTCAGATCCTGACCGGCACAGAAGCCGCGCCCTGCGCCGGTGATCAGCAGACAGCGGATAGTCTCATCGCGCTCGGCCTGCTTCAGGCATTCTGCAAGCTGCTGGTGCATCACATCGTTAAAGCTGTTCAGACGCTCCGGACGGTTCAGCGTCAGGGTCATTACGCCTTGCTCTACATGACTGAGAATAAATTCCACAATTAGCGTCCTTTAAAGTCGGGAGTACGTTTCTGTAAGAAGGCGTCGATGCCTTCTCGCCTGTCTTCCGTGGCCGAGAGCAGCGTGAACAGTTGGCGCTCCTGGGCCAGCCCCGCCTGCAGTGGCACCTCCTGTGACTGGCGCAGCGCCTGTTTAGCCGCCTGTAGCGCCAGCGGCGAGTGGCGCGCCATCAGCGCTGCCTGTTTCAGGGCGTATTCCAGCGTCAGCGAGGCCGGGAAAACGTCGCTGACCAGACCGGCACGCTGGGCCTGCTGCGCCGTAATGCTTTCCCCGGTCAGTACCATTTTGCTGGCGAGCGATTTACCCACGCAGCGGATCAGGCGCTGCGTACCGCCCGCACCAGGCATGATCCCAAGCGTAATTTCCGGCAGTCCGAAGCGGGCGTTGTCACCGGCAATCACTACGTCGCACAGCAGGGCCAGCTCGCAGCCAGCCCCGAGTGCAAAACCGTTCACGGCGGCAATCAGCGGTTTATTGAAGGCGTCAATCCGCTTCCACAGCTGAGGACGACTATCGTTCAGGGTGGCAGGCAGATCTTTTTCTGCCATTTCGTTGAGATCGGCTCCGGCCGCAAAGCAGCGCTCGCTGCCGTAAATCACACAGGCAGAGAGGGTGTTATCGCTTGCCGCCGCCTCCAGCTGTTCTGCAAGCTGTGTCAGCAGCGCATTGTTAAGGGCGTTGCGTGCCGCCGGCCGGTTGAGCGTGAGTTGCAGCACGCGGTCATAACGGGTGACCAGAAGTTCGCTCATGCCATCCCCTTAGCGTCAAAGTCGACGACCACGTCGGCGGTTAGCGGCAGCGCCTGACAGCTCAGCACATACCCGGCGGCCAGTTCGTCCGGCTCCAGGCTATAGTTGGTCGCCATGTCCACCTTGCCGCGCAGCACTTTGCATTTACAGGTGGCGCAGACGCCTCCCTTGCAGGCATACGGCAGATCCGCCCCCTGGCGCAGGGCGGCATCAAGAATGCTCTCGTCGTCCGCCGTGAGGACGATCTCGCGGTCACGTCCGTCCTGGCGCACGATCACCTTCTGGCCTTCCGCCTGCACGCTCACCGCGCGCTTAACGGCCGTGCCCGGCGTATTGAACCGCTCAAGATGAATGGATTTTTCCGCCATTCCCAGCGCTTTTAAGGTCGCTTCAGCCTCGTCCATCATCGCGGCCGGGCCGCAGATAAAGGCCTCGTCGTACTGGCGGAAGTTGATCAGCGTTTTTGCCAGCGCCTGCAGCTTTTCACCGTCGATACGGCCGTAAAGCAGGTCGCTGTCCAGCCGCTCCTGGCTGAAGATGGCAACCAGCTGCAACCGCTGCGGGTATTTATCCTTCAGGTCCGCCAGCGCCTGACGGAACATCATGCTCTGGCTGCTGCGGTTGCCGTAGATCAGGGTGAAGTGGCTGTTCGGTTCGGCGGCCAGCGTGGCGGATAAAATCGCCAGCATCGGGGTGATGCCGGAGCCCGCGGCAATCGCCAGATAGTGACCTTCCCGTTCAGGCTGCGGCTGATAGCCAAAATGCCCCTGGGGAACCATCACCTCCAGCGTCATGCCAGGTTTGATCTCATCCCGGGCGTAACGGGAGAAACGCCCGCCTTCAATGGCTTTAACCGCGACGCTGATCTCCCCCGGCGCGCTACTCCGGCAGATGGAGTAACAGCGGCGCAATTCGTCTGCACCCAGTCTGGTTTTCAGGGTCAGGTGTTGGCCGGGACGAAAGCGGTAAGCCTCCTGCAACGCCTGCGGAACCGAGAAGGTGATGGTCACCGCATCGCGGGTTTCGGGTTCTACTTTTGCCACTGTTAATGAATGAAACGTTGTCATGGCAACCTCAAATACATTTGAAATAGTCGAAGGGTTCGCGGCAGGTATTACAGCGATACAGCGCCTTACAGGCCGTAGAACCAAACTCACTGATAAGCGAGGTGTCGGTGCTGGCGCAGCGCGGGCAGCTCACCTCAGCGGGAACGTGGATATGACAGCTGTGCCCCACGGGTGGGCTGATGCCATACGCGCGCAGACGTTCACGCGCATCGGCGGTCATCCAGTCGGTCGTCCAGGCGGGTTCCAGCTGCAGCACAATGTGCACCGGCGTATAACCGTGCGCCGTCAGGGTGTCGCGGATGGCGCCAAGCAGGTGTTCCGTCGCCGGGCAGCCTGAATAGGTTGGCGTAAAGCCAATCACCCAGCCTTCGCCCTGCGCGGTGACGCTAC
Source organism: Enterobacter sp. 50793107 (assembly GCF_001463365.1). NCBI lineage: Bacteria > Pseudomonadati > Pseudomonadota > Gammaproteobacteria > Enterobacterales > Enterobacteriaceae > Enterobacter > Enterobacter sp. 50793107. The sequence continues at coordinate 72,539 of NZ_LNII01000021.1, forward strand.
GCACCATGCCTAAATCGGTGATGGTGAGCACCGGCACTTCCGGGTCCGGGATCTGGCTTAACAGGGACCAGATGTGCGGAACCTGTGGGGGTGCGATGTCGACAAGACGTTGCATGGCGTTCTCCTTTACCACTGCTGACCGGGATACGCGCGCTGGAGATACTGCATCTCTGCCAGCATCGGGCCCAGATGCTCGGTATGCAGCCCGCGTTTTCCGCCGGTGCGATAGGCCGCCTCATCGGGCACGCGCAGGGTGGCTTCCCGCAGTCCGGCAAACACTTCGTGTTCCCACGGCTGGCGCAGGGTGCGCGGATCAACCGCAACGCCGGACTCAATCAGTTCAAGCTCAACGTCATCCGCCTCGAACAACTCGGCCGTAAAGCGCCACAGGTTGTCGATGGCCTGCTGCATTTTTTGCGACGAGATTTCGGTGCCGTCTCCCAGGCGCACCAGCCAGCCGCGGCTAAAGCGCAGGTGATAACGCGCCTCTTTAATCGCCTTGGCGGCGATGGCGGCAAGCTGACTGTCGCTGCTGTGGATCAGCCGTTCGTAGAGGGCAACATTCCACGCGTCCATCAGATACTGGCGGGCGATCGTGTCGGCGAAGTTGCCGTTCGGCTGTTCTGCCAACAGTAAATTGTGAAACTGACGCTCATCGCGGCCGAAGGCCAGGGTGTCTTCATCGCCCTGACCTTCCCGCTCTGCCGCGCAGGCGAGGAAGTTGCGCGCCTGCCCCAGCAGATCGAGACCGATGTTGGCGAGCGCAAGGTCGATTTCCAGCTCCGGCGCGTGTCCGCACCAGGCTCCCAGGCGCTGCGAGAGCACCAGACCGTTGTCGCCCAGACGCAGGGCGTATGCAGATACTGTTTTCATCCCTGACCTCACATATGCTCGATGCCATCAGGGATGGTGTAAAACGTCGGGTGGCGATAGACCTTGCTTTCCGCCGGGTCGAAGAACTCGCCGCTCTCTTCCGGCTGAGAGGCAACGATCTCGCTCGCCTTCACCACCCAGATCGAGCAACCTTCGCTGCGGCGGGTATAGGCGTCCCGCGCGTTTTCCAGCGCCATGCGATCGTCAGCGGCATGCAGACTGCCAACATGGCGGTGGGATAACCCTTGTTTGCTGCGTACGAAAACTTCGTACAGCGGCCAGTAGACATTGCTCATCGTGATTTCCTCTTATGCGGCCTGACGGGCGCGTTGTTTTTCTGCATGCGCCAGTGCGGCTTCACGCACCCACGCCCCCTCTTCCCAGGCTTTGCGCTTGGCGGCCAGGCGTTCGTGGTTGCAGATCCCGCGTCCGTTGATCACCTCGTCAAACTCCTGCCAGTCAATCTCACCGAAGCGGTAGTGGCCGGTTTCCTCGTCAAAGCGCAGGTCGGGATCGGGTACCGTCATCCCCAGCATCTCCACCTGCGGGATGGTGTTGTCGACGAAGCGCTGACGCAGTTCGTCATTGCCAAAGCGTTTAATTTTCCAGGCGAGACTGCGGGCGCTGTTCGGCGAGTTGTCGTCGTTTGGTCCGAACATCATCAGGGCGGGCCACCAGAAACGGTTGATGGCATCCTGCAGCATCTGCCGCTGGGCGTCGCTTCCCTGCGCCAGCGCCATGCAGGCTTCAAACCCCTGACGCTGGTGGAAGCTCTCTTCTTTACAGATTTTCACCATCGCGCGGGCGTACGGCCCGTAAGAGGTCCGGCACAGCGCCACCTGATTGACGATGGCGGCACCGTCCACCAGCCAGCCGATTACGCCGATATCGGCCCAGCTCAGCGTCGGATAGTTAAAGATGGAGGAGTATTTCATCTTGCCGTCGAGCATTTTCTGGTAGATGTCTTCCCGCGCGCAGCCCAGCGTTTCAGCCGCGCTGTAGAGATAGAGCCCGTGCCCGGCTTCGTCCTGCACTTTCGCCAGCAGGATCGCTTTGCGGCGTAGCGTCGGGGCGCGGGTGATCCAGTTCCCTTCCGGCAGCATGCCGACAATTTCAGAGTGGGCGTGCTGACCAATCTGGCGGATCAACGTCTTGCGATAGGCTTCCGGCATCCAGTCCTGAGGCTCAATCGCCGTCTCCTGCGCTATGCGCTGCTCAAAGCGTTGTTCTTGCGTCACGTCATCACCTTTATGATTCGTTAGTTTGCAACTTAAAGCGTAATTGTGAATCACTTTGTTTTTTAAAAGTTACACAAAGGTTAAATATACCCCCAAGAAATGTTTCCTGATTTTGTGATGTCGCTCGCAGGGCTTTTGCGCAAAGGCCGCCAGATAAGGGCTGCAATCGCCGCACACCTTCCCCCGAGATCACATTGTTAACAATTCATTAAAACTCAGCTTGATTTTTATGATTCATGATCAAACTATTGATAGTGAAATAACGAAACATGTGGAGATAAGAGATGCAGCAGTTAGCCAGTTTCTTGTCCGGTGTCTGGCAGTCTGGCCGGGGCCGCGAACGTACTATTCATCACGCCATCAGCGGTGAAGCGCTCTGGAGCGTGACCAGCGAAGGGCTGGACATGGCGGCGGCACGTCGCTATGCCATTACGCATGGCGGTGAAGCGCTCCACGCCATGACCTTTATCGAACGCGCGGCGATGCTGAAAGCGGTGGCGAAGCACCTGCTCAGCCTGAAAGAGACGTTTTATGCTCTCTCAGCCCAGACCGGCGCGACAAAGGCCGACAGCTGGGTAGATATTGAAGGTGGGATTGGCACGCTGTTCACCTATGCCAGTCTGGGGAGCCGTGAATTACCGGACGACACGCTGTGGCCCGAGGACGAACTGATCCCGCTGTCGAAAGAAGGCGGCTTTGCGGCGCGCCATGTGCTGACGTCGAAATCGGGCGTGGCGGTGCATATTAACGCCTTCAACTTCCCCTGCTGGGGAATGCTGGAAAAACTCGCCCCCACGTGGCTTGCCGGGATGCCGGCGATCATCAAACCCGCTACCGCCACCGCGCAGGTGACGCAGGCGATGGTGAAAGCGATCGTGGAGAGCGGTCTGGTGCCGGACGGCGCCATCAGCCTGATCTGCGGCGGCGCGGGCGATCTGCTGGACCATCTCGACAGCCAGGATGTGGTGACGTTTACCGGCTCCGCCAGCACCGGCCAGACCCTGCGTGTTCACCCGAATATTGTGGCAAACGCGATCCCGTTCACCATGGAAGCCGACTCCCTGAACTGCTGCGTGCTGGGAGAAGACGTGACGCCGGAACAGCCCGAGTTCGCCCTGTTCATTCGCGAGGTTGTACGTGAGATGACCGCCAAGGCCGGACAGAAATGTACCGCCATCCGCCGCATTATCGTGCCGCAACACCAGATTGACGCGGTAAGTCAGGCGCTGATCGCCCGGCTGGAAAAGGTGGTGGTGGGCGACCCGGCGCAGGAAGGCGTGAAAATGGGTTCCCTGGTCAATAGCGAACAGCGTGCGGACGTGCAGGAGAAGGTGGATCAGCTTGTGGCCGCAGGCTGCCAGGTTCGCCTGGGCGGAAAAGCCGACCTGCAGGCCGCCGGAGCGTTTTACCCGCCAACCCTGCTCTTTTGCCCGCAGCCGGATGAGACCCCGGCGGTGCACGCCACCGAAGCGTTCGGGCCGGTGGCGACTCTTATGCCATATCGCCACGCAGACCATGCGATGCAGCTTGCCCGCGCGGGCGGCGGTAGCCTGGCCGGGACGCTGGTCACGGCGGATCCCGCGCTCGCCCGCCAGTTTATTTCTGGTGCAGCGCGGGCACACGGTCGCATTCAGATCCTCAATGAAGAGTCAGCAAAAGAGTCTACCGGCCACGGTTCTCCGCTTCCGCAGCTCGTGCACGGCGGTCCCGGACGTGCAGGCGGCGGCGAGGAGCTGGGTGGCCTGCGTGCGGTCAATCACTATATGCAGCGCACCGCCATTCAGGGCAGCCCGACCATGCTGGCCGCCATCGGCAAACAGTGGGTACGCGGCGCGACGGTGCATGAAGATCGCGTTCATCCGTTCCGCAAATACTTCGAGGAATTGCAGCCGGGCGACAGCCTGCTGACGCCGCGCCGAACCCTGACGGAAGCCGATATCGTTAACTTTGCCTGCCTGAGCGGGGATCATTTCTATGCTCACATGGACAAAATTGGCGCAGCGGAGTCGATCTTTGGCGAGCGGGTGGTACACGGTTACTTCCTGATTTCCGCTGCCGCCGGGCTGTTTGTTGATGCAGGTGTGGGGCCGGTGATCGCCAACTACGGCATGGAAAACCTGCGCTTTATCGAGCCGGTGAAACCGGGCGATACCATTCAGGTGCGCCTGACCTGCAAACGTAAAACCCTGAAGAAACAGCGTACGGCGGATGAAAAACCCACCGGCGTGGTCGAATGGGCGGTTGAGATTTTCAATCAGCACCAGCAGGCGGTAGCGCTGTACTCCATTCTGACGCTGGTGGCTCGCCAGCAGGGTGATTTTTAAGGCTGTTACCCGTGCGGGTTTAATCAGTTAATCACACTAAAAAAGAGGGGAAAACACGGACTGGATGGCTTTGGGTAACACATCATCCAGTCCGCATAGCCTGGCTAATTTACATCCAGAAACATTAAGAAAATTGACCACATACTTAGCATGGTTATTATCCCTTGCGGGAATTTTCCCCCAACTAAATTACATGGATGATGAGTAGACTATGGCAATTCCTGTATATCTTTTCTTAACTGACGACGGCGGTGCAAAAATCACCGGCTCGGTAGATGTTCATGATCGTGAAGGGAGCATAGAAGTTACTGGCTTTACGCATAACCTCCGGCTGCCAACAGATGCTTTAACGGGAAAAATCACCGGTAAACGTAACCATGCCCCCATCGTTTTTCAAAAGGAGATTGATTCCTCTTCCCCTTATCTGATGAAAGCTGTTGCGACTGGGCAAACACTAAAAACGGCGGAATTCAAATGGTATCGCATAAACGATGCCGGACAGGAAGTGGAATATTACAATATGCATCTCGATAATATTCGCGTCGTTTCCGTTACGCCCTTAATGCATGACACGAAGGATCAAACGAAAGAAAAACACAATCATCTTGAAGTTGTGGAGCTGCGCTACGACAAGATTACCTGGACGTATTGCGACGGTAATTTGCGTTTCGCAGATAGCTGGGCAGAGCGTTAATTATGCGTACTCCTTTATATTCCACGCCGTACGATATCTCTTCTTTTTCACCACCAGGGGTTGATGTTGTAAGCCATATGGTAATAGCCCGATTTCATGGCGGTGCCTCATTGATGACTTACGTATGGTTTTATCAAATGGTGAGAAACCATGGTCCATGGGATTTTAAGCAAGGCCGTGCCCAGTATGCCAACTTTGGAAATTTCCATTTCGGTGCCGTGGGCGCGGCAGCGGGCATACCTGATGGTGTGTTACTTAGGGGTGCAGGTGCTGCGCAGATCCTTGCTGGAACAAGCGATCCGGTAGAATTTGCCAAATACCAGGATGCCTTTGCATATGGTGATGACCCGGTTGACCAATTATGGATAAGAGCAGGAATAGATTATGCGCGACGGTCGGGTTTTTAACTGGCGAGTCGGGGTGATGGTTGTCATTCTCCTGGGCTTCATCTTGTACCCTTTTCGCGATCTTTTCACCGTGTATGAAAACCTGCAGGGAAAAATGAGGGTTAATGAGCAATTAAATTTGTATATCACGCGGGTAGAGGCAAGTTCATTATCCAAAGATACGTTTCACTTTTATCTCTATGATGCGAGAAAAAGCCCCGAAGCGTTTATGTCTCATATTAAGGACATTAAGCCTGTTATGGTCACCAATGATGATAAAGCCACCGCGACCGTAAAAGACGGTGAAATTTATCTCCAAGTTCGTGGCAATGTTTACTCGTTCAACACGGTTGGGTACGACGTACATATACATCTCGATAGATCACCCTACTGATCATCAACGCTATTTACCGGGGATGTGATTTATCCCCGCACTTTTTTAACCTGGCAAGACTGACAAATAACCTGGCAGATGCAGGCAAACGCTTTTTTCACGCGCCTGTCAGGATAAGACTCACAACACAATAAACACAACAAGATGAGGTCTACGATGAGAAGCAATTCTTCATTTTCTGCCCGTAGAACGGCACTGGCTCTGGCCGTTGCGCTCTGCTGTGCCTGGCAATCTCCCGTTTTCGCTCACGGCAGTGAGGCGCATATGGTCCCAATGGACAAAACGCTGGCAGATTTTGGCGCAGAGGTACAATGGGATGATTACGCACAGATGTTCACCATTGCGAAAGACGGTGCGTTCGTAAAGGTTAAGCCAGGCGCTAACACCGCCATCGTTAATGGCAAACCCCTTGCGCTGTCGGTGCCGGTGGTGATGAAAGACAACAAGGCCTTTATCTCGGACACCTTTATCAATGATGTCTTCCAGTCCGGCCTCGACCAGACGTTCCAGGTTGAGAAACGCCCCCATCCGCTTAATGCATTAACGGCGGATGAGATTAAGCAAGCCGTGGCGATCGTCAAAGCCTCAAAGGAGTTTAAACCGAACACCCGCTTCACCCAGATTGCCCTGGCCGAGCCCGAGAAAGCCAAAGTGTGGGACTTTGTGCTGAACGGAACGGCGGTGGATGCCCCGCGTCAGGCGAATATCACCATGCTGGACGGCAAACACGTCATCGAAAGTCGTGTGGATCTGAAGGATAAGAAAATCCTGCGCTGGGAGGCCGTAAAGGATGCGCACGGCATGGTGCTGCTGGATGATTTCGCCACCGTGCAGCAAATCATCAACGAGAGCCCGGAATTTGCTGAGGTGCTGAAAAAACGCGGCATCAGCGATACGAAGAACGTGATCACGACCCCGCTGACCGTCGGCTATTTTGACGGCAAAGACGGCCTGAAGCAGGAAGACCGTCTGCTGAAGGTGGTGAGCTATCTGGATGTGGGCGACGGTAACTACTGGGCACACCCGATTGAGAATCTGGTGGCGGTGGTTGATCTCGAACAGAAGAAGATCCAGAAAATTGAAGAGGGCGCGGTTGTTCCGGTGCCCATGACTCCGCGTCCGTATGATGGCCGTGACCGCATCGAAACGCCGAAAAAACCGCTTGAGATCATCGAACCGGAAGGCAAGAACTACACCATTACCGGCGACATGGTGCACTGGCAGAACTGGGATTTCCACCTGAGTCTGGACTCCCGCGTGGGGCCGATGATCTCGACCGTCACGTACAACGACAACGGTAAGAAACGCCAGGTCATGTATCAGGGCTCCCTGGGCGGGATGATCGTCCCTTACGGCGATCCGGATGTGGGCTGGTACTTTAAAGCCTATCTCGATTCGGGCGACTACGGCATGGGCACCCTGACCTCCCCGCTGGTGCGCGGCAAAGATGCGCCGTCCAACGCCGTGATGCTCAATGAAACCATCCCGGATTACACCGGTACGCCGATGGAGATCCCACGTGCCATCGCCATTTTCGAGCGCTACGCCGGGCCTGAATATAAGCATCAGGAGATGGGCAAACCAAACGTCAGCACCGAACGCCGCGAGCTGGTGGTGCGCTGGGTAAGCACCGTTGGCAACTACGATTACATCTTCGACTGGGTATTCCACGAAAACGGCACCATCGGCATTGATGCCGGAGCCACCGGGATTGAAGCCGTGAAAGGCGTGCAGGCCAAAACGATGCATGACGCCAGCGCCAAAGACGACACCCGATACGGCACCTTAATCGATCACAACATCGTCGGTACCACCCACCAGCACATCTATAACTTCCGTCTCGATATGGATGTGGATGGCATCAACAACAAACTGGTGGCGATGGATCCGCAGGTGAAACCGAACACGGCTGGCGGCCCGCGTACCAGTACCATGCAGGTCAATCAGTACGATATCGATAGCGAACAGCAGGCGGCGCAGAAATTCGATCCGGGTACCATTCGCCTGCTGAGCAACACCCGCAAAGAGAACCGTATGGGGAACCCGGTCTCGTACCAGATCATCCCTTACGCGGGTGGCACGCACCCGGTAGCCACGGGCGCGAAGTTTGCACCGGACGAGTGGATCTACCATCGCCTGAGCTTTATGGATAAACAGCTGTGGGTGACGCGTTACCATCCTGACGAAATGTACCCGGAAGGGAAATTCCCGAACCGCTCCACGCACGATACGGGGCTGGGTCAGTACAGCAAAGACAATGAGTCACTCACTAATCAGGACGATGTGGTCTGGATGACCACCGGAACCACGCACGTTGCCCGCGCGGAAGAGTGGCCCATAATGCCAACGGAATGGGTGCATACGTTGCTTAAACCGTGGAACTTCTTTGACGAAACGCCAACGCTTGGCAGAAAAAAAGACGAACAGAAATAATCACCGACCGGGCGTAATGCCCGGTTTTTTATTCATTTATTTGCCGAATCTCTCAGCCTGATTATAGTTATTTAACCACTCATTCTAATGACATCTTTTCAAACATTTTCAGCCAGGACACGACGTTTAATCACCGTAACGTAGTACTTTCTCTGAGAGGTTTTAGATGAAATTGAATTTGATTGTCAGAAGTCTTGCTCTGGCTGGGCTTCTCGTTTCCGTCAGTCCCTCTTATTCCGCCGAAGCCCCAAAGGACGCGACCGCGGCGACGCAACAGGCGAATAATGCCCTTTTCAACCAACTTCCTTTCTCCGATAACACCGACTTCACCAATGCACATAAAGGGTTTATTGCCCCACTGCCGCAGGAGATTATCAAAGGGGAGCAAGGGAATGTTATCTGGGATCCGCAACAGTACGCCTTTATTAAAGAGGGTGATAAAGCACCGGATTCCGTTAATCCCAGTTTATGGCGTCAATCTCAGCTGATTAATATCAGTGGTCTGTTCGAAGTGACCGACGGGGTATATCAGATCCGCAACCTCGATCTGTCGAATATGACGATTATCGAAGGTAAAGAAGGAATTACCGTGGTCGATCCGCTGGTATCAGCAGAAACCGCAAAAGTCGGCATGGATCTGTATTACAAAAACCGGGGTAAAAAGCCGGTGGTCGCCATCATCTATACCCACAGCCATGTGGATCATTACGGCGGCGTTCGCGGCGTGGTGGATGAAGCTGACGTGAAATCCGGAAAAGTGAAAGTCTATGCCCCGTCCGGGTTTATGGAAGCCGCTGTGGCTGAAAATATCATGGCGGGCAACGTCATGAGCCGTCGCGCCAGTTACATGTACGGCAACCTGCTGAAACCCGATGCCAAAGGACAGGTGGGTGCGGGGCTGGGTACCACGACCTCTGCCGGTACCGTTACCCTGATCGCACCGACCAACATCATTGAGAAAGATGGTCAGAAAGAGGTTATCGACGGGCTGACCTATGATTTTATGCTGGCACCGGGCTCAGAAGCGCCTTCAGAGATGCTCTGGTATATCGAAGAGAAAAAGGTCATTGAATCTGCCGAGGATGTCACTCACACGCTGCATAATACCTATTCGCTGCGCGGCGCAAAAATCCGTGAGCCGCTGCCCTGGTCGAAGTATATCAACCAGGCAATTGTCCGCTGGGGTGACAAAGCAGAGATCATCATGGCACAGCACCACTGGCCAACCTGGGGCAACGATAATGTGGTCAAGCTGCTGAAGAGCCAGCGCGATCTTTACCGTTACATCAACGATCAGACGCTGCGCATGGCGAACGAAGGTCTGACGCGCGATGAAATTGCCGCGAATTTCACGCTCCCTGACTCGCTGGCCCATACCTGGGCTAACCGGGGCTACTATGGTTCAGTCAGTCACGACGTAAAAGCCACCTATGTCCTTTATCTGGGCTGGTTTGACGGCAACCCGGCAACGCTTGATGAGCTTCCTCCTGTTGATGCCGCGAAAAAATTCGTGGAGTACATGGGGGGCGCTGACGCCATTCTGAGCAAAGCTAAAACCGACTACGACCAGGGCAACTACCGCTGGGTGGCACAGGTGGTCAGTAAAGTGGTCTTTGCCGATCCGAACAACCAGGCCGCGCGTAACCTGGAAGCGGATGCGCTGGAGCAGCTCGGCTACCAGGCTGAATCCGGGCCGTGGCGTAACTTCTACCTGACCGGTGCGCAGGAGCTGCGTAACGGCGTCGTGAAAGGCCCAACGCCAAACACGGCAAGCCCTGATACCGTTCGGGCGATGACGCCGGAAATGTTCTTCGACTATCTGGCCGTGCATATTAATGGTCAAAAAGCCGGGGACGCAAAATCGGTATTTAATATCGATCTTGGCAGCGATGGCGGTAAATATAAGCTTGAGCTGGAAAACGGCGTGTTGAATCACACGGCCAATGCCGAAGCGAAAGACGCCGATGCGACGCTCACGCTGAACCGGGACACGCTTAACAAAATCATCCTCAAAGAGATCACGCTGAAACAGGCGCAGGACAGTGGCGATGTCAAAATCAGCGGCGACAGTGCCAAACTTGATGCCATGCTTGGCTACATGGATAAATTTGATTTCTGGTTTAATATTGTGACGCCGTAACATCGCGGATTTACGGGCGGTTTACCCGCCCGCTTTTATTTCTCTTTCTCCCTGGACGGGGTAAACATCATAAATGGAAAAAAGAAAAAACCTCCCCCCCGAACGAGCCACCTGGCCTACACGTCAGGCCATGGTGCATCACGGGCTGGCGATGAACCTGCCCTGGCTGGCCTTTGTAAACGTCAGCTTTGCCCTGATGATCCTGCTGCGCCACATCCTGCTGGAAAACAGCGCGGTGCTGTACCCCGGTTCACAACACCTGACCCGGATTGTCGATGCCTCGATGCTGGGCATTATTATACTGTCCGCTGCATTAATCCTGATGGCCTGGCGCCGCATCGCCGGGATAAGCGTAGTGCTGTTTGTCTGCAGTGCCTTCTGGTCGATGTGCAGTTACTGGTTCATTACCGCCCTGCACCTTCCCCACGTCTGGCCGCTGTGCGTGATTTTATTGCTCTCCGGTTTGACGGCGCTCTATTTTTACCCGGAGGGATTACTCTCGTTTGTGCTCCCGCTCTGGCTCACCCTGCCGATCGCCAGCTGGGTGCTGAATGATGGCCTTAATCTTCGCTTTGTCACCATCTGGAGCGTATTCACGCTGATTATGCTTTGCGGGCGGTTTATCCTGTTAAGCTGGTTTGACGAGGCCTGGCGGCGGAATCAGCAAAACCAGCTGTTAATCTCCAGGCTCGATGCGCTGGCGCACCAGGATCCCCTCACCAAAACCGCCAATCGCCGGATGATGGAAGTGGTGCTGGAGAATGCCGTTGAGCAGAATAAAGCCTTCTCGCTGATCATGCTGGATATCGATTATTTCAAGCTTTACAACGATACCTACGGACATCAGGCCGGTGACGACTGTCTGACACGCGTGGCGCAGGTGCTGAAGCAGGCCGTGCGCACCCCGGACGATGTGGTGTCACGCTACGGCGGAGAAGAATTTGTGGTGATCCTGTTTAATTGCCCGGAGAACGTTGCACAGCAGGTTGCCCGCCGCATTCAGGACGGCCTGCGCGCGGCGGCGATACCGCACGGTGCATCCAAAGTGAGTGAGCATGTGACCGTCAGCATGGGGATTGCAGGAATTGCACCGGGCCTGGCGGGCCCGGAACTGATCGCCCGCGCCGATGCGGCGCTGTACCGCGCGAAAGAGGCCGGGCGGGATCGGTGGTCGTTGTAAATGTCGGGTGGCGGCTACGCCTTACCCGACCTACAAAACCGACCTGTTCCTCGATCCCGTAGGCCGGGTAAGCGCAGCGCCACCCGGCTTGTTTTTAATAGCGCACGCACACCGATTTGGTTTCACACCAGCCGTCCAGCCAGTCCGGGCCGAAGTCGCGTCCGGTGCCGGATTGCTTCATGCCGCCGAACGGCAGGTTGGCGTCAATCAGCGTATGGCTGTTCACCCAGACGGTGCCCGCCTGCAATCTGTCGGTATACTCCAGCGCCTTACTGATATTCTGCGTCCAGACGCTGGCGGTCAGGCCATATTCGGTATCGTTGGCAAGGGTTAGCGCCTCTTCGCCATCGGCTACGCGTACCAGGTTGACCACCGGGCCGAATACCTCTTCGCGGGTCAGCCGGAGTCCCGGATCCGGGTTGACCACCAGCGTCGGCGAGATGTAATACCCTTTTCCGTCCGGGCCACGGTTACCGGTGATCAGCTCTGCATTGCGCGATTTTGCTTCATCCAGGAAGGTCTGCACCTTGTCGCAGTGAGCGCGGGACACCAGCGGGTTGATAAACGCCTCCGGCGACATGCCCGGCCCCACGCTCAGGGATTTCACCGCCTGCTCAAACCCGCTGACCAGCGTGTCAAAAAGCGGCGCTTCTATATAGATACGCGAGCTCGCGGCGCAGACCTGGCCCTGATTAAGGAAGCTGCCGGTCATCAGCCCCTCAATCACCCACGCCGGATCGGCGTCTTTCAGCACGATGGCCGGGTTTTTGCCGCCCAGCTCCAGCGTCACGCCGGTCAGCGTGTCCGCCGCCGCGCGGGCAATCTGTTTCCCCGTCGCCGTGGAGCCGGTGAAGCTCACTTTGGCAATATGCGGATGCGAGGTCAGCGCTGCACCGCACACCGCGCCGCTTCCGGTCACCACGTTAAACACACCGTCAGGGATACCGGCTTCGCTCGCCAGTTCCGCCACCCGCAGCATGGTCAACGGCGTGGTTTCTGACGGCTTAATGACGATAGAGCAACCCGCTGCCAGCGCAGGCATCACCTTCCACATGCCGATCATCAGCGGGAAGTTCCACGGCACAATCCCGGCCACCACGCCCACCGGCTCTTTACGCGTCCACGCCTGATAGCGTGCGCCTTGCGGCAAGGGAATGGAGAGATCGAGCGTTTTGCCGGTTATTTTGGTGGTCAACCCGGCGGTATAGCGCATCCAGTTCAGGGTGCAACCCACTTCAAAGAGACGGGAAATATTGATGGATTTCCCCTGCTCCAGCGTTTCAATCTGGGCCAGCTCCTCGCTGTGCTGCTCCACCAGGTCGGCAAAGCGCAGCAGGATGCGCTCGCGCTCTGCCGGTAATTTCCCGGCCCAGGTGCGGGCGACAAAGGCTCGCCAGCCGGACATCACCGCGCGGTCGACATCATCGATGCTGGCATCTGCCGTAGAGGCGATAACCTCCCCGGTGGCCGGGTTATAAATATTCAACCGTTTTTCACTCTCCGACGCGGCCTGCCGCCCCTCAATCCACAGCCCGTGATGTCGGTCCAGAAACTGCTGTACGCCTGGCTGGATGGCGACCTGTGATTCAGACATAGGGTACTCCTTCGTTATTATTCGCAGGGTGTTACTGCAGTCTAAGAGGCCTTTCGCATTCCCGCTTTTGTCTGTGTGACATTCGCTTTGCCACCTGTGACAGGTGCCGCAATTCGTGATAATTCCGCCTTATAACGCTGTTACCGGTGAGTGTTCTTTCCTATAGTCAGCCTCATGGCTCTGACAAAACGCAACACAAATGCAACAATGTGAAAACATTGATGGCGCAGCGAGATAAACGATGGCATGTGTAAGCGAACAGGAACGGTATCAGCAGTGGCTGGCGCAAATTAACCATGTCTGCGGGCGCTTTAACGCGCGTCCTTTAGAGGGGGAATTCTTCGGCGAGCTGGAAACCAGCTACGCCCGAAGCCTGAAGTTAAGCACCGTCACCGCAGGCGGGGTTAACCTGTTCCGCTCCCGTCAGGAGATCGCTCAGAGCAATGATGCCTGGTTTTATACCGTGTTCCAGCTTGAAGGCAGCGCGCAGATTGAGCAGGACGATCGCCGCGCGGTGCTGAACGCCGGCGATATTACGCTTCTTGATGCCGCTCGTCCCTGCTCCATCAACTGGCAGCAAAAATCCCGTCAGATTTCCCTGCTGGTTCCCCGTCAGATTATTGAGCAGCAGTGTCGTTTTCAGGAGGTAAGCTGCGCCCTCGCGCTCTCCCGCTCGTTGCCAACCGTACAGCTAAGCCATCGCCTGCTACTGGAGAGCATGGGAAATGCCAACCTGAGCGACCGGGAGAGCGAAGCCGCGCTGGAAGCGATGATCTGCCTGCTCCGCCCGGCGTTTCAGCAGCGCGATGCGGTGCAGCCGCGTAAGGAGCGCCAGTTCAGGAACGTTCTGTCGCTGATTGATGACCATATTCAGTCGGAATCCCTGCGTCCGGAATGGATTGCCGCAGAGAGCGGCATGTCGGTGCGCAGCCTGTACCGCATGTTTGCCGATAAGGGGCTGGTGGTAGCGCAGTACATCAAAAATCGTCGGCTGGATCTGTGCGCGCAGGTGTTGCGCTCCGCCAGCGACGAGGAAAAGCTGGCGGGAATTGGCTACAGCTGGGGGTTTGCCGACCATAGCCATTTTTCAACGGCGTTTAAGCAGCGTTTTGGCGTCTCACCGGGCGAGTACCGCAAGCGCTTTCGCTGATTACTTCTTCAGCCATTTTCCGTTAATGCCCTTCACGTATTCTCCCGGCTGCGCGCGGGCCACCAGCTTTTGCCCGGCCATCTTCGCCACTTCATCAACCGGCAGGTTATTGCTGTCCGCCAGCTTCTGGTAGCTTTCCGTACGCGCCGCGTTGATGCGGCTCACCAGCGCCAGCGTTTCGGGGTCTTGTTTCACCGGGGCAAGATACCCGCTCAGGGTTTCCCCGACACGCCCCTGCGCCCGGGCCTCGTTTAAGGTCAGGGTTGCCGCCTGCACGTTCATGCCCAGCGCCAGTAACATCAGAGCTAATCGTTTCATGGCGTCCTCAGAATAGATCGCTGCGCGATTTCAGCAGGGTTTCAACGTCTTTATCAACTTTAATGTGGATCTCATGTTCGATTTTGACGTTCATATTGATGGTGATCGGCTCCTTCGGCGCAGCGACTTCAATGCGCGGCGTACAGCCGGTCAAGAGCGCGGCAACGGCGACGGTGAGTACACCAGCCCTCATTTTCATTGTTGTTCCTCACTTTCCTTGCCAGTCGAACTGCGGATACCAGGTAGCGCCGCGTGTTGCTCAAACCAGGTTTGTAGATTGTCTCCAAAGCGCAGGCTACGCCAGAGAGTAAAGACGTTCTCGTCATGGGTGTAGTTAAGATTTACGGAACTGCTTTTGCCATCAACCCGGCTGGTGCCTTTGAGGGTCGCCTGCATGGTTAATTCACCCAGATTATCTAAATTGAGTCTTGTCCACGACTGTGAAATTTCCATATAGCGGAGCCAGTTAATCGCTGCCCCTGCAACCATATTATCGTTAACGATGGCATCAGCGGTGTCTTTATCAATACGCAGCGTCATCGGCCCCGGGTTGGTTAGCCAGCCATCTTTAATGATCCATTTTTCATTGTCCAGCCAGAACGGTAGCGCCCCGCTTATCGGGCCAGACAGGGCAAACTGCTTAGGATTAATGGCGCTGATCAGCTCGCTGGAGGAGATATTGTCCACGCGCAGCAGCGCCGGGTCATGCTGCGGCATTCTGAGCTGCTGCATGGTGATTTTCCCGCCGAGGGTCTCCACCTTGACGTTGGTCAGCAGCAGCGGGTTTTCCTCGCTCCACGGATAGTCACCCTGCAGGTCTGCGGTGATGTTGCGCGCGGTCACCAGGTTTTCCACTTCGCCAATGCGCAGCGTGACGGGGCCGCGCGTGCCCAACGACCAGGTACCCTCGCTAAAACGGAACGGCAGCACAAAATCCACACCGTTGATCTGGTTGTCTGGCATCCAGGCGCTACCGGATTTCAGTACACCGTGGCCGCCAGCCTCAAAGCCCTGATCGGCAGCGGCAGAGAAGGCCACCTGCGCATAAAGCTCACCGTCGCGCAGCGTCATTTTCCAGTCTGGCGGGATCAGTGGCTGGAACACGGTAAGGGATTGTTTTGGCCACCAGGCCTGACCGCGAAGGCGTTCCCCGTCCCAGCGACCGTTGACCTGCACCGGGCCGATGGCCTCGGCATGCAGATCGCCTTTAAACTGGAATATCGTCGGGTCTGTTCCGTCAACGCTGAAGGTCAGCACCGACGGGGGCAACACGCTGCCGCCCGCAAAACGGGTCTCTCCGGCATTGAGCGACAGCGCACCGCTAAATGTCGGCGTGACAGGGTCACGAACCCAGCGTACCGGTTTATCCAGTACCAGACGCGGTTTACTGACTTCCATGGTGCCGTACTGCAGCTTGTCAAAGCCGGTTGAGAGCGCGGTCAGCTCGATGAGTTTGTCGCGCCATTCGCCTTTTCCGGCCACATCCCAGCGCGCGTTCATTGGCGTAAAGCCACCTTTGCCCCAGTAACGCCACTGCCAGAGGCCGTTATCGGGTAAAAAGTCGTTGGCCTGGCCGTCCAGGTGGAGTTCAAAATCCCCCATCTCGTTCTCATGGGCGCGCAGAATCGCCTGCAGACGACCATCCACGCCCTTTTGCGTGAGCTTCACGCCCGCCAGCGGCCAGCGAATTTCGTCGATATCCAGCGAATCAATAATGCGCCCGCGCGAACGCAGCAGCGCACCCGGCTCAAAGGCAAGCTGCGGATCGTTCAGGCTGCCGGTCAGTCTGGCCGGGAGTCTGGCGTAAAGCACCAGATCGTCCTGTTTGGCCTCGCCGCTCAGGTGAAGCGGCATGTCGCTGTTTTCCAGGCTGAGCCTGCCCGGCCCGAGATTCAGCACGGCGTTACCTTTCCCGGCATCGCCCTGAGTCAGAACGTTGAGGCGTCCGGTGAAGGTGGCTTTTTCCAGCCCCTGCTGCCAGTTATCCACCCTGAGACCCACGCGGCCGCTCATCGGCATGCCGGACAGGTTCCAGTTCCAGCGCCCGTCGCTGATATTCAGCTGTTGTGCCGTGATCTGCCACGGTAAATCGAGCAGCGGATCGGGGTTATCCCGCGCCATCACCAGCAGTTGCCCCTGATTCTCCTCCCAGTCCAGATCGGCATCGACCAGCGAGGTGAGCTGTGGCACGTTAAAAGTCGCGACCGCATGGCCTTTCACCGGCACGCCATCCGGCACCAGCGGCAGGGTAAACTCACCCACCAGCTTTACGGGCGGCACCTGGCCGGGGAGTTGTACATCAAGCTGACTGACCGAGAGAGTCTGGCCGCGTAACTGCCCTTTGAAACTGACCTGCTCGCCGTTGTAGGTCACCGCCTGTACCGCAGGCGTCAGTGAGGCATGCAGTTCCCCTTCCCACTGTTGCCAGGGAGACAGGGTAAGACGGCGGATAGTGAGCCAGGTATTAGGCAGCACCGACTGCCACTGTGCCAGGGTTTTTGGCGCAACGGTTGAGGGGGCTGACTGGGGAATTTTACTGAGGCACACCGTGTTAAGTTCAAGCGCACCAATATCCAGATTCCAGCGGCTGGGGTGCGACAGCGTGGCGTTTTCAACCCTGGCAATCTCGCAATCCTCAACCAGATAGCGCAGATTGGGGATCACCAGCGCGTGACGGGTCAGTTTGGGGCTTTCCTCAAAGGCGATACGTGTACCGACAGGCAACCAGATACCCGCGAGGGTCGGTACCCACTGGGCGAGCGTCATCAGCAGCGTCAGCGGCAATAAAATCAACAGCAATAAGAGCGCAATCGCGGCTTTGTATTTACCCTTCATGGGCAGTTAATATCCTGATTTAGCGAGAGAATTAAGCCGACAGTGCCGATCATTGTCGCATGTTTAGCAAGTGAGTTGAAGTAAATGCCCGATATAAGGATAGATGCACTGCCCCGCTGGGGGAAATTTTTCATTTTGCGCAACCTGAAGAAGTCAAATGAGATTCAAGAGGTTACGCATCAGGCGAGACAAAATTTCAGAGTAAGTGAACCCTGTTAGTAGCGGTTACGTGGCAGAGCCAGCAAATACAGGAGCGAGAAAATCAGCGAACCCCAGTAGACCGAGTCATACCGATAAGGATCAAAATCGATACGTAAAAATCCGTGCACAAACTCATAACCATTCGCAAAGATGTTTATTTGTACTGCGGCCATGCCGATCACGAACAACGTATAAACAATGAACAGTGGGTATTTACCAAGTCCATTCACCTTCAGCTTCCCCACATACAGCAACAGGAAAACGACTATTGATACAATGAAATAGCATAAGGCAGGCCAAACGGGTGGGGTTAATGGCAACTCAAATTCTTGCGACATAATCAATTCCCTTCTGCTATCTGATACATCTGCCAACCTGTCATACTGCAACGGGTTATTGCTGTTTTAGAAGCCTGTTGCCATCCTTTATCCATAAGACCCGATCGTGTGCAGTGCCAAACTCCATGTATTTTTCCTTTGGTTGTCCCTGGCTACATTTACCCTAGTAACGTCCGGGAGTAAGAATATCATGGAGTTAGCAACCTCACATGTTCTAAAATAATTGATAGAACTTATTGATTTAAATAATATTTTATAAATTGTAAGATTATTTTAATCATGCTAACGTGGATGTAAAATCACTGGAGAAAGTCTTATGAAACTCGCGGTATATAGCACAAAGCAGTACGACAAAAAGTATCTGCAACATGTTAACGAGGCTTACGGGTTCGATCTTGAATTTTTCGACTTTCTGCTGACCGAAAAAACCGCTAAAACGGCGCACGGCTGTGAAGGCGTCTGCATCTTCGTGAACGATGACGGTAGTCGTCCGGTACTGGAAGAGCTGAAAAAGCACGGCGTAAAGTATATCGCCCTGCGCTGCGCGGGTTTCAATAACGTCGATCTTGATGCGGCGAAAGAGCTGGGGCTGAAGGTGGTTCGCGTTCCGGCCTACTCCCCGGAAGCGGTCGCGGAACATGCTGTGGGTATGATGATGTCCCTGAACCGTCGTATTCACCGCGCTTATCAGCGTACCCGAGATGCGAACTTCTCGCTGGAAGGACTGACCGGCTTTACCATGTACGGTAAAACCGCAGGCGTGATCGGTACCGGTAAAATCGGCGTGGCCGCCCTGCGCATTCTGAAAGGCTTTGGTATGCGCCTGCTGGCGTTTGACCCGTACCCAAGCGCCGCCGCGCTGGAGCTGGGCGTGGAATATGTCGATCTCCCGACCCTGTTCTCCCAGTCTGACGTGATCTCCCTGCACTGCCCGCTCACACCGGAAAACTACCACCTGTTGAATCAGACCGCGTTTGAGCAGATGAAAGACGGCGTGATGATCATTAACACCAGCCGCGGCGGGCTGATTGACTCTCAGGCGGCAATTGAAGCGCTGAAAACCCAGAAAATTGGCGCGCTGGGGATGGACGTGTATGAGAACGAACGCGATCTGTTCTTTGAAGACAAGTCTAACGACGTCATTCAGGACGACGTGTTCCGTCGCCTGTCAGCCTGCCATAACGTACTGTTTACCGGGCACCAGGCGTTCCTGACCGCAGAGGCGCTGATCAGCATTTCCGAAACCACGCTGGGGAATTTACAGCAACTGGAAAACGGCGAAGCGTGTCCTAACGAGATAGTCTAAGCCTGGCATGCCGGGTGGCGGTTGCGCCCGGCACATACGCTACGCCCCGTCCGGGGCGTTATCGGTCTGCCCGGTCCGGTTCGGGAAACGCCACCAGAGCAGGACCGCCGCCAGGGCAATGGCGCTCAGCACACTGAAGGCCGTCGCAAAAGAGTAGTGTCCGGCGATCGTCCCGGTTAACGCAGGGCTCATCGATGCGCCAACCCCCTGCATCAGCATGACCACGCTCTGCCCGGCATTAACGTGCCCGCTCCCACGCAAAAGCACCACGATAAATGACGGCACCACCACGCCCAGGATCCCGGCGGCAAGACCATCAAGAATTTGTACCGGGATCATCATAAACGGTGCATCGGTAGACGCAGCCAGCGCCGCGCGTACCGGCATGATTAACAGCGCCAGCATGATTAAACGCCAGTAACCATCGCGTTCGATTCGCCTGGAGGCCAGGATAGCCACCGGGATCATCACCGCCTGCGAAATAATCACCGTCGCCGCAGCAAACACGCCGGGATTAACGCTGGCCGGTGCGGCAGCGACCCGCATGCTGAGCATCGGCAACAGGGCCGCATTCGCCAGATGGAACAACAGCAGCGTCAGCCCGGTCACGAACAGGGCTCTGTTTTTCATCAGTACCGCAAAACCCGGCACCGGCTGATGTTCTGACGCGTTCAGGCCACGCGCCGCCTCGTTGTCGATATCCTTGTTGCGTATCGCCAGCAGCGAACAGAGCGTTAACAGCGTTGTACAGGTCATCAGCAGGAAGATGCCCCCAATGCCCCAGTACCACGCAATGCCCCCGGCGATCAGTGCCGTGAGGAAATTCCCACCGTGATTGAACGCCTCATTTTTGCCCATCTGCGCGCTAAACCCGCTCTGCCCCGTCAGCCCCAGAGTGATCCCGGTGATAAGTGGCCCCACGAACGCCGCGCAGATCCCGGTGACAATTTGCGAGAGCGCGACAACGCCACTCTGCTGGCTAAACCAGAGCAGCAGCGTACTCAGGGTGATCAGTAAACAGAGCAGCGCCAGAACGGAACGTTTGTTTTTGGTGGTGTCGGTGATGAACCCCGCCGGCAGCGTGGCCAGAAGTCCTGCCAGACCTCCGGCGGTCATCAGCAAGCCGATGTCATCCGGCGTCCAGTGCCGCTGCGTCAGGAAGATACCGAGAAAAGGACCGAGACCGTCACGGACGTCAGCGATAAAAAAACTCGTCAGGCACAACGCCCGCAGTGAACGAAGAGACATACTTCCTGCCTTTTGTCGGGATGGCTGGCTCGGTTAGCGGCGGCCTGAATCTCAAGTTCGCCCGGAAATCAAAACGTTGAGCCGAGTTTATCAGCCAGACGTCAGAGCGAAAACTACGCGATTTGATTATAGGCACGCCGGGTAACGCTGCGCTTACCCGGCCTACCGGATCAGCAGGCCCAGGCAAGCAGCATGTACCCTTAATAAATTACGTGGTTGGTTTTTAGATTTAAATCTGCAATCGCCGCCGGTTTGCCGAGTAAATATCCCTGGACTTCGTCACACTTATTTTTCTTCAGGAACGACAATTGTTCTACGGTTTCGACACCTTCTGCGGTGACCTCCATGGAATAGGCTTTACCCAGATCGATGATCTTCTCGACCACCGACTGGTTCTGTGTCGAATCCCCTAAAGAAAAAATAAAGCTTTTATCGAGCTTTAAGCCATCAAACTGGAACTTCCGCAGATAGCTCAGAGAGGCATAGCCGGTACCGAAATCATCAATCAGAATACGCACCCCCATTTTTTTCAGGGCCATCATGGTCTGCAACGTTTTCTCTGGATTAGAGAGCGTGACATTTTCAGTCACCTCTATTTCCAGCCGGGTAGGCTCAAGCCCGGTTTCATCAAGAATAGCTTTTATTCTTTCGGCGAGATCGCTTGCCTGGAATTCAATGGCTGAAATATTGACTGAAACCGAAAGCCCCGGCAGTTTTTCATGCGTCTCTGTACAGGCCTTACGAATGACCCAGTTGCTGAGGTTGATGATGAGCCCCGTTTCTTCAGCGAGTGGAATAAACTTATCGGGCATCATGTTTCCGCGTTCAGGATGCTGCCAGCGAACCAGGGCTTCTACGGCGTCGATGCGTGAATGTCTGAGGTTATAACGCGGCTGATAAACCAGATAGAGCTGGTCTTCCCGAATTGCGGTCTTCAGCGCTAATTCCAGCTTTCTGCGCTCGGTCAGCTTTTCCGACATATCCTGACGATAATAGACCCATCGGTTTCGACCGGATTGTTTAGCCTGATAAAGCGCAATATCAGCATAGCGTAAAAGGTCGTTTGCACTGGTACTGTCCTGGGGAGCCAGAGCAATGCCCATGCTGACGCCGATGGTCACATCATTGCCATCAATGGTGAACGGGCGGTTGAGTTCTTGCACGATGCGATAACACACTTCTTCTATGTGGTCCAGGTGCCGGGTGTTGTCGAGAAGCAGCATAAATTCGTCCCCGCCCTGTCGTGCGACAAAATCACCGCGACGAACACATTGTTTAAGCCGTAAGGCAACCTCGCCAAGCAGGGCATCGCCCGTTGAGTGGCCGAAAATATCATTCACGGGTTTAAACTTGTCCAAATCAAGGCAAATCATGGCAAAGGGAGAATTGTGGATATCCTCTTTAGCCAACTGTCCTGTGAGGAACTCCTTAATATGATACCGGTTGGGAAGGCCCGTTAATTCGTCATGGCGTGACAGAAATTCAACACGTTTGGTGGCTTCCACTTCCAGAGAAACATCCGATGCCGCCCCCCGTAAAACCACCGTGCCATCAGGCTGAGCAGAGAATTTTGCCAGAAGTGTGCAGTACGAGGTTGACCGTTGAGCGTTAGTGTACGGGCAGTTCTTAAATTCAAAGCGCCCCGATAACTCACGCCGCCTGACGCACGTATTTAATAAACCGTTTGTCGAAGGAAAAAGCGCATCCAGCTTGCGTCCCAGCCATTGACTCTCGTCATAGCCCGTGACAGTCGTAAAACGCCCTGATAGCCAGGTGATCGTTAACGATAAATCCGTTTCCCAGAACCAGTCACTGGTTGTTTCACTGACATCCCTGAAGCGTTTTTCACTGGTAATCAGATTTAACCGAGCCTGCTCAAGGAGAAAGATATTTTCGTCATGAATTTTTGCCTTATGCAAAATATGACGCATCAGGATCACCGTCAGCACGAGGGTCAGAAGGACAGACAGAATGAGCAAGGGTAAAAAATAAATGATCAATGCCTGGCCAGGGTTTTCTGTGTCCCAGACAATGTGGACTGGGCCATTCTGGGTACGTAACGTTAATGCTGTCAGACTGTCTGTCTCAACAAGGGCGTCAGAAGAGACCGCGCGGACGTTTTCGATCCCTGCATCGTGCCCAATCGCAAGCAGTTTCTTAGCCGTTAAGGTGTCGATAAACAACATGGTTGATGGCTTACCGGGCAACGGCTGCACGCTGGTATCATCTCCCGTCGTTATCCATGCCGCAGAAACTATGGCGGGGACGGAATGGATAAGCGTGAGCATGGAGACCGGCAGTCCATTTTTACTGCCCGTCTCACTGAGTAAATGGTCTATGGTGGATTGATCTAACCAGCGTTCCAGCTCTTCGTGCTTCAGTTTCCCGTCAAGCACGCTGTAACGGGTGGTTTCCTCCGGGGACAGCACAAACACGCCTTCGTAGCCAAAGTTATCATACAGAGACTTGCCCAGATTCTGCTTATCCCATGCCCAGTTCAGGTCAGTTTTTTGATGAAGATGTTTGTAAGCATCTCCCCACTCAGCATTGTCTTTCAAATGGCTGCGCATGTTTTCCTGGCGGGCGTCTAATGCTTGCCTTAACAAAAACTCGTCATGTTTATCGCTGATTTTATTAACATTGTTTTTAATGATCAGCAATGACACTATCGCTGCGATAAAAATACCTATCAACAAGGTAACAATATAGGTAAACGTTTTATTTATCAGTCCTTTAGAATGCTCGCTATCCGTAAAGCCAGGGGTCTTCTGAGGTATGGTCATTCTTCGCCTTCTTAACTGCTATTACGTCATTTTTGTGCTATCCACAGTTATCGGCAAAAAAACACAAATTTTTATAGCGAAGCCTCCTTAAGCAAAACATTGTTTATTTTTTTAACCCAGATCAAATTATTCCGCATTAACGCGCATAAAAAACCGGACTGCCCGCCCGGTTCTGTTTTCAGCTAATAATGAATAACAGGTCTAAACCCATTATATTCTGTTAAGCAAAATATTAAGCATGCGGCGTAATGGTTCCGCTGCCCCCCATAATAGTTGATCCCCAACGGTCAATACCGAATAAACAGGTTCATTATTTAGCGCCATTTTTTTATAACGCCCTACGCCAACCTTAAGCGTGCCGCTAATATGTGCGGGAGTAAGCTGGCTGACGCTGGCCTCTTTATTATTAGGGACGTATTTTACCCAGGGATGAGCGTCACTTACCCTTTTAGCAAATTCAACTTCATCCACTTCGCGTTTGAGTTTCATTGTAATGGCCGCACTATGGCACCTGATTACACCAACACGAATGCACAGACCATTAACCGGGATGGTGCCTTTTTTCAGGCCAAGGATTTTATTTGTTTCTGCTTCACCCTTCCACTCTTCGCGGCTATTGCCATCTCCCAGGTCGCTATCAATCCAGGGAATGATGCTCCCCATCAGCGGCGCGCCAAAATTCTCAACAGGCAAGTCACTGCTGTTAATCAGTTCGCTGACTTTATTGACCAGAGGAAGCACCGAGCCTGCGTTTTCCAGCTCATCGGGGGTTAAATTTCGGGTGACAAATGCACTTTGGGCGATCAACTCGCGGACATGCTTTGCACCCGCCCCCGAAGCTGACTGATAGGTCATCACGCTCATCCATTCAATGAGATCGGCCTTGATCAAACCGGCGAGCCCCATCAGGCTTAAGGTGATTGAACAGTTTCCGCCTACAAAAAGTTTACCGCCCTTTTTGATGGAATCATCGATATTTTCACGGTTCACAGGATCCAGGATGATACAGGCTCTTTCGTCCATTCGCAGCGCTGATGCGGCATCGATCCAGTAACCTTCCCAACCATGATCAATTAATGATTGATACATCGATTTTGTATATTCACCGCCCTGGCAGGTAATGATGATATCCATTTCCGCCAGCGCATCCAGGGAATACGCATCTTTAAGTACCGAACGGACACCATTAATGACAGGCCCAGGTGCCCCAACAGAAGACGTACTAAAAAAACTGGCTGCAATATCATTAAAATCATTTTCTTCGACCATGCGTTGCAGCAATACTGACCCAACCATACCGCGCCAACCAACAATGCCAACCTGCTTCACGGGTTTACCTCAATGACGTTACAAAAGTGTTAAGAGAGGTAAAGTTTATAACCCGTTAAATCCCGCGCGTCATTCTTTATTTTACTCGTTTTTGCAATAATAAGAATGTTTAATAAGGGGTTAGCGAAACTGATGAATATTGTGTTTGTGTTCAAGTCAAAAAAAATAGATATCTTTAATTAGGCTGTTTAAAACGATTTTATGCCCCTCGGAAACATAAAGTCATAGTTATCAGCGAAGCCGATGCCCACACCGATGCGCCGTTTGCAACGCCACCTTTCCTCAACGCATAAAAAACCCGCCGGTTGGCGGGTCGGTTAGTCTTTAAAGATCAGAGATTTTTCTCTTCAACTCTTCAAGCCTGCTGTTATCTTCCTCAGTGAAAATTGTTGCATCATACAACATCTGATTATCAGTACCGTCCACTCTTACGAGTGTCACAGTCAAAACAGCGTCTTTTGGGGCATAAAGTACACCCCATTCAGAATTCTTAGGGGGGGCAATAGCCCATGTGGCTTCTTCATTTGGCTTAAGCCCCTCAGGAATATCATAGAAAAAATTACTTACCAGCCATGGTACTGAGTATCCCTCGCTTGCCATCACTCCGTGCAGGTACGCTCTGGAGATAACGGTATCAGTATTATTTTTAACAACCAGTCTAATTACGGGTTGTGGCTTACCGTCTTGCTCAGGCTCCATGGTAAATCTGGATGATAAAACCTGGATTTTCATTAACTCTTTTTTAGCCACGTCGGCGTCAGCTTTTTTCTGTTCCAGCGCTTTGATTTCCTGAGTCATCTTTTCTTTTAACTTCATCTCTCTCTCAGCAGTGACTTGCTGTGCGTAAGAGATTATTTCTTCACCCGTCTTACCAGACAGGCTTTCGCGCATCTTTTTGCTTATCTCTTCGTTATCATTATTTGAAGTGGAACGCATCAGGTCAGCCATATTGATGTTACTGAATGCCACAACCTTTAAGGCGTTATCGAATTCCTCCCGTTTATTTTCCGGAAGTGAATCTCTGACTTTGGCTATCGAGGATTTCATTGCAGCATCAGTTGAAGAATCAATTTTGGGTTTATCGCACCCGCCGAGTA